>NZ_JBFUEB010000011.1:0-118775 GCF_056404395.1 Rhizobacter sp. P2_D12
CGATGCGACCGTCGTCGCCGAGGACCAGCAGCCAGTCCGAGCTCGCGGCCAGCAGCGCCTGCGCAGCCGCGGGGGGCATGGGGCTGGGGACGGGCTCATCGGGCGCTGCCATGGACGGCAAGTGTTGAGCCGATTGCATCGGGCGTCCAGCGAAGTTGCCCGATGAGACAGTTGTTCCCCTCAGGTCTCAGGTTGCGGCGACCTGCAGCACCAGCTTGCCGAAGTTCTCGCCGTTGAACAGCTTCAGCAAGGCCTCGGGGAAGTTGTCGAGGCCGGTGGCCAGGTCTTCGCGGCTCTTGATGCGGCCCGACTGCAGCAGCCCGGCGAGCTCGGCCACCGCCACCGGATAGCGGTCGGCGTAGTCGAACACCACCATGCCTTCCATGCGCGCCCGGTTGACGAGCAGCGACAGGTAGTTGGCGGGACCCTTGACCGGCGCCGTGTTGTTGTACTGGCTGATCGCGCCGCAGATCACGATGCGCGCGTGCCGGTTGATGCGCGTCAGCACGGTGTCGAGGATCTCGCCGCCGACGTTGTCGAAGTAGATGTCCACGCCCTGCGGGCAGTGCGCCTTCAGGCCGTCCTTCACCGCGCCGGCCTTGTAGTCGATGCAGGCGTCGAAGCCGAGTTCCTTGACCACCCATTCGCACTTGGCCGGCCCGCCGGCGATGCCGACGGCACGCAGGCCCTTGGCCTTGGCCAGCTGGCCGACGGTCTGGCCGACCGCGCCGGCGGCGCCCGAGACCACCACCGTCTCGCCGGCCTTCGGCTGGCCGACGTCGAGCAGGCCGAAGTAGGCCGTCATGCCCGGCATGCCCAGCACGTTCAGCCATTGCATCGGCGTGCCCAGCCGCGGGTCGATCTTGAACAGCCCCTGGCGGCGGATGCCGGCCTCGGGGATCAGGCAGTACTGCTGCACGCCGAGCGTCGCACTGACGGTGTCGCCCACCGCGAAGGCCGGGCTCTTCGACGCGACCACGGTGCCGATGCCGCCGGCGCGCATCACCTCGCCGAGGCCGACCGGCGGGATGTAGCTCTTGCCTTCGTTCATCCAGCCGCGCATCGCGGGGTCGAGCGACAGGTAGGTCGTCTTGACGAGCACGCCGCCGGCCTCGGGCTCGGCGACCGGTTCGCGCGTGAACTGCCAGTTGTCGCGCGTGGGCATGCCGACCGGGCGGGCGGCGAGTCGGATCTGCTGGTTGACCAGGTCGTTGGGCATCGCGCTGTCTCCTGTGAAGGGCCGTTTCGGGTCTGTGCCGGCGATGGTAGCGCCGATGTCGGCCCTGTCCGACAGCCGATCGGGCGGCGTGCCGACAGGGCGCTCACAGGCGCGAACCTACAGTCGTCTCGAACAGCAGAACCTGCAGGAGAACGATGATGAGCAAGCCCGTGTGGATGGTGTGCGCCGCGGCGGCCCTGGTGGCCCTGGCGGGTTGCGATTCGAACGACAACCGGACGGTCGGGCAGAAGCTCGATTCGGCCGTCTCGTCGGCCGAGCAGGCGGCGCAGCAGGTGAAGCAGAACGCGAAGCAGTCGGTCGACGAGGTCAAGGCCGCCGCCCGCGATGCGTCGCAGGCGAGCCAGGACGGCAGCTCGCAGATCGGACAGTCGATCAGCGACGGCGCGATCACCGCGTCGATCAATGCCGACATCGCGAAAGACCCGGACCTGAGCGCGCTGCGCATCAACGTCGACACCAAGGCGGGTCACGTGTCGCTGTACGGCGCGGCACCGAGCGAGGAGGCGCGCCAGCGGGCCGAGCGCATCGCGATGGCCGTCAAGGGCGTGAACGGCGTCGACAACAAGCTGGCGGTGGAGGCCGTGCAGGCCAAGCGCTGACGCGATCCGTCGCGACAAAGCAAAACGCGGCCCGGAGGCCGCGTTTCTCGTGGAGCAGGGCGTTCAGGCCCTGCGCCGCATCACAGCACGCGAATGTTCGCGGCTTGCAGGCCCTTCTGGCCTTGCTTCACTTCGAATTCCACGCGCTGGTTTTCCAGCAGCGTCTTGAAGCCATTGCCCTGGATGTCACGGAAGTGGGCGAACAGGTCAGCGCCGCCCGCATCTTGAGCGATGAAGCCGTAGCCCTTGCTCTCGTTGAACCACTTCACGGTACCGGTTTGCGTCGTCATGGACGAGTCCTATTTCTATCAAAAGTAATGCGGCAGCACCATGCTGACGCATGCAGAGACACTCAAGAGTTATTCGGGGATTTCAACAGAACCGGGCTGGAACCAGCACGGCGTCGCAAAAGATCACTCACAACCACAGCCTTGCGTATACCTGTGCGTCGAATATACACCACGGGTCAGGACATTCTGCACAGTGTGGAGAGAATCGGCGCTGGCGACGGTGTTTCCACACGACACGACACGGCCCCAGCCGCGGCGCCGCACAATCCGCCGGATGTCCGACGACCCCAGGTGCGAGGAGCCCACATGAAGACACGAGCCGCCGTGGCGTGGCAAGCCGGCCAGCCCTTGAGCATCGAGACGGTGGACCTGGCGCCGCCGCGCGCCGGCGAGGTGCTGGTGCAGGTGAAGGCGAGCGGCATCTGCCATACCGACGAGTTCACGCTGTCGGGCGCCGACCCGGAAGGCCTGTTCCCGGCCATCCTCGGCCACGAGGGCGCGGGCGTGGTGCTCGAGGTCGGCCCGGGCGTCACGTCGCTTCGGCGCGACGACCATGTGATCCCGTTGTACACGCCCGAATGCCGGCAGTGCAAGTTCTGCCTGTCGCGCAAGACCAACCTGTGCCAGCTGATCCGCGGCACGCAGGGCAAGGGGCTGATGCCGGACGCGACCAGCCGCTTCTCGATCGATGGTCGGCCGATCCTGCACTACATGGGCACCTCGACCTTCAGCAACCACATCGTGGTGCCSGAGATCGCSCTGGCGAAGRTSCGCMCCGAYGCGCCRTTCGACAAGRTCTGCTAYATCGGCTGCGGCGTSACCACCGGCRTCGGYGCSGTGATCTTCACCGCCAAGGTCGAGGCCGGCGCGAACGTCGTCGTGTTCGGCCTGGGCGGCATYGGCCTGAACGTGATCCAGGGCGCCAAGATGGTCGGCGCCGACAGGATCATCGGCATCGACCTGAACCCGGCGCGCGAGGCGATGGCGCGCCGCTTCGGCATGACGCACTTCATCAACCCGCGCGACGTCGACAACGTGGTCGACGCGATCGTGCAGCTGACCGAYGGCGGCGCCGACTACAGCTTCGAGTGCATCGGCAACRYGAMSACGATGCGCCAGGCGCTSGAGTGCTGCCACAAGGGCTGGGGCCAGAGCATCGTCATCGGCGTCGCCGGCGCCGGCCAGGAGATCGCGACGCGGCCGTTCCAGCTCGTCACCGGCCGGGTCTGGAAAGGCTCGGCCTTCGGCGGCGCGCGCGGCCGCACCGACGTGCCGAAGATCGTCGACTGGTACATGGACGGCAAGCTGAAGATCGACGAGCTGATCACGCACAGGCTGGCGCTGCAGGACATCAACCACGGCTTCGAGCTGATGAAGCGGGGCGAGTCGATCCGCTCCGTGGTCGTGTATGACTGACGCGCCGCGCGTGAAGACCTTGTCCGCCCACGCCTGCTTCGGCGGTGTGCAGAGCTTCCACGAGCATGCGTCGGCCGAGATCGGGCTGCCGATGCGCTTCGGCGTGTTCACGCCGCCGCAGGCGGCATCGGGCCGCGTGCCGGTGCTGGTGTACCTGGCCGGGCTGGAGTGCAACGAACAGACCTTCGCGATCAAGGCCGGCGCGCAGCAGCATGCGGCGCGGCACGGGCTGATGCTGGTGACGCCCGACACCAGCCCGCGCAACACCGGCGTTGCCGGTGCCGATGCCGACTGGGATTTCGGTACCGCCGCGAGCTTCTACCTCGATGCCACCGAGGCGCCGTGGCGCACGCACTGGCGCATGGCCTCGTACCTGGTGCGAGAGCTGCCGGCCGTCATCGCCGAACAGTTCGCCGCGGACACCGGCCGCCTCGGCCTGTTCGGCCACTCGATGGGCGGCCATGGCGCGCTGACGCTGGGACTGAAGCACCCGCAGCTGTTCCGCAGCGTCTCGGCCTTCGCGCCGATCGCGGCGCCGATGCAGGCACCGTGGGGCCAGAAGGCCTTCGGCGGCTACCTCGGCGACGACCGCGCGGCCTGGGCGACGCACGACGCGACGGAACTGGTGAAGGCCGGCGCACGCGCGCCTGCGCTGTTGATCGACCAGGGCCTGGCGGACAAATTCCTTGCGACGCAGTTGCACCCCGAGCGGTTCGAAGCGGCCTGCGTGGCCGCCGGGCAGCCATTGACCTTGCGGCGGCACGTCGGTTTCGACCACGGCTACTACTTCATCGCGACCTTCGTTGCCGATCACATCGCGCACCACGCCAAGGCGCTGTAGCCCGGATGCCCATCCGGGGCGGCCGCCCCAATGCACCCGGATTGGCATCCGGGCTACGAGCCAAGCACATGAAGCTGTCTGTTCTCGATCAATCCGTGGCCCTCAGCGGCCTGGGCGAAGACGCCGCCATCCGCGACACCCTCGCGCTCGCCCAGCACGTCGAAGGCCTGGGCTACCACCGCTTCTGGGTCAGCGAGCACCACAGCCTGCCGACCATCGTCGGTAGCGCGCCCGAGATCCTGATGGCGGCCATCGCCGCGCGCACCACGCGCATCCGCATCGGCAGCGCCGGCGTGATGCTGCCGCACTATGCGGCGTTGAAGGTGGCCGAGCAGTTCCGCGTGCTCGAGGCGCTGGCACCGGGCCGCATCGACCTGGGCGTCGGCCGCGCGCCGGGCGGCGACATGCGCACCGCGCAGGCGCTGAACCCGCACACCTACGGCACGGCCGAGCATTTCCCCGAGCAGGTGCGCGACCTGCAGGCCTGGACCGCCGGCCTGCGCCACCGCGGCATCACCGCGCACCCGCGCGGCGACGTGGCACCCGAACTGTGGATCCTCGGCAGCTCCGACTACGGCGCGCAGATGGCGGCGCAGTTCGGCCTGCCGTATGCCTTCGCGTACTTCTTCACCGACGGGCAGGGCGCCGAGCAGGCGCTCGAGCTCTACCGCCGCCTGTACCAGTCGAGCGAGCGCCATCCGCGCCCGCTGGCCACCGTCTGCGTCTGGGCGCTGGCGGCCGACACCGAGGCCGAGGCACTGCACCACGCACTGAGCCGCGAACGCTGGCGCGTCGACCGCAACCGCGGCATGCTCGGCCCGCTGCAATCGCCCGACCAGGTGGCCGCGCGCGGCTTCACGCCCGACGAGATGGCCACCATCGAGCCGATGCGCCGCAAGGCCTTCGTCGGCAGCGCGCGGCAGGTGGCCGACAAGCTGCGGGCGCTGGCCGATGAGCTGGAACTGGACGAGCTGGTGATCAACACCTGGGCGCACGATCCGGCGGTGCGCCGTCATTCGTATGCGCTGATCGCGCGAGAATTCGGCGGATGAACCTGATCGATTTCGAACTGCGCGGCGACTTCATCCCGCTCGATGCCCTGCTGAAGGCCACCGGCGTGAGCCACAGCGGCGGCGCCGCCAAGACCCTCGTGGCCGAGGGCAAGGTCGAGGTCGACGGGCAGACCGAGCTGCGCAAGACCTGCAAGGTGAGGGCGGGGCAGGTGGTCCGCGTCACCGGCACGCGCATCCGGGTGTTGTCGCCAACCCCGGATGTCACGTAGCCCGGATGCCAATCCGGGGTTTGCCTTAGCTCAGAAGCGGTAGTTCAGGCCGACGGAGAACATGTCGGTGTTCTCCTTGATGTCCAGCGCCTTCACGCGGTAGCGTTCCCATTCGCCGCGGATCGACGTGTTCTTGAACAGGTCGTACTGCACGCCGGCACCGTACTTGATGTCGGTGCCGCGCTCGCTGTCGTTGACGCCGTTGACGGTGCGGTCGGCCTTGCCGTTGTAGACGCCGACGCGGCCCAGCAGCGAGAAGTCGGTGGCCACCGGGAAGGTGCCGACCGCATCGAGGAATACGCCGTTGTTGAGCTTCAGCTCGCTCGCGCTGCTGCTGTACTTGCCCAGGCCCACGTAGCCGCCTTCGAGGCTGAAGTTCGGCGTGAACTGGTAGCCGCCGTACAGCTTGCCGCCGGTGTCCGTCTTGTCGGTGTCGATGCCGCCGACGTCCGGGCCGTGGAAGCGCGTCGTCCCGAGGCTGCCGCCGATGTACGGGCCGGGTTGCAGGGGCTGCGATTGCGCGTGCGCTGCGAGCGCCATCAGCGAGGCGGCCGAGGCGAGGATGAGTTTCGTGCTGAGTTGGTTCATGGATCTACTCCTGCTTTCTCTTCAGTAGGGAATGCCGGATAAAGCTTTCCGACAGAGGTGCAGGATCGACCCCGGATGTGAACGCGACACCCCTCGAAGGTGAAGTTTCTTGGCCCGCTGCAACGTGATGTAGTAGTTGCCCCAAGAATGGGAACTTCAGTGCGGAATAGGCCTCGAAGGCCGCTGCTCAGCGCGGCGCGTTGGAGCGCGCGGCGCGGTCTCTTTCGCGCAACATGAAGAGGTACAGGCTCTCGACCTTTTCGCGCGCCCACGGGGTCTTGCGCAGCACCTTCAGGCTCGACGAGATGCTGGGCTCGATGCTGAAGCAGCGCAGCTGGATGCGTTCGGCCAGGCCTGCCCAGCCGTAGTGCGCGACCAGTTCGTTCAGCAGCGCCTCGAGCGTGAGGCCGTGCAGCGGGTTGCGCGGTTGGGTGGGCGTGCTCATCGTGCGAGCCTTGCCAGTTCGGGCTGGATCGATTGCACCGCGGCGACCGCATCGGGGTGGTCGCGCAGGAACGCGAAGTCCGCGAAATCGAAGCCCGGCCCGACGGTCGCGCCGACGTAGGCGAACTCGCCCAGCGGCTCGGCGGCCTGCCACCAGTGCGCCGGCACCGTGAAGCGCGGCTGGCTGCGCCGGCTGACCGGCGCCAGTTCCACCGACTCGATGCGGCCCAGCGACGGCGGCATCAGCCACAGCCGCAGCGGGCCGCCCTCGAGCAGGTGCCACACCTCGTCCGACAGCACGCGGTGCCAGGCGCTGAACTGCCCGCGCGCCAGCAGGAAGTCGATGCTCGTCAGTGCGCTGCGTGCGGACCGGCCGTCGCCCGGCGCCACGCCGGCGGCGGAGCGGAAGAACTCGCGGTAATGACCGCCCTCGGGATGCGGCTGCAGCTGCAGTTGCTCGATCAACCCGGCCACACGCGGATGAATGCTCATGCGACGTACAGCATCACGGTGACGAAGTGGCAGGCGGTGCCGGCCAGCACGAACAGGTGCCACACGCCGTGCGCATGGCGCCAGCGCTCGTCGTTGGCATAGAACACGATGCCGCCGGTGTAGAACAACCCGCCGGCCACCAGCCAGGCGAGCGCTGCCAGCGGCAGCTCGCGCACCAGCGGTACCGCGGCGATCAGCGCCAGCCAGCCCATGGCCACGTACAGCGGCACCGATGGCACGCGCTCGCGGCCCAGGCTCAGCTCCTTCACGATGCCCAGCACCGCCAGCCCCCACACGACGCCGAACAGCGACCAGCCCCAGGGCCCGCGCAGCGTGACCAGCGCGAACGGCGTGTAGGTGCCGGCGATCAGCAGGTAGATGGCGCAGTGGTCGAACTTGACCAGCACGCGCTTGGCGGCGCCGCGCACGCTGTGGTACAGCGTCGACGCGCCATACAGCAGGATCATCGTCGCGGCGAAGATGCTGGCGCCGACGACCTGCCAGGCATCGCCGTGCAGCGCCGACTGCGTGATCAGCCAGGCGCCTCCGCCGATGGCCAGCAGCAGGCCGGCCAGGTGGGTGAAGCTGTTGAAACGCTCACCGTGGTACATCAGGTTCTCCCTCGTGGTGCAGGCCGCAAGCATAGCGGCGCGCAAAGCCCGTTGCCGCGCTGGCATCATCGCGGCATGACCGAACGCATGCAGCCTCCCTACGTCACACCCTCGCAACTCGTGCCCGACCTGCGCGTCAAGGGCCACGCGGTGATCAGCCCGCACGGGCTGTGCAACTGGCTGTCGGCCCGCCCGGCCGAGCTGCAGGCGCTGGAAGCGTCGTGGAACGACCTGCCGCCCGACGGCTACCTGCGCGACGGTGGGCGCTACCGGCGGCGCCGCCATTCCTGCTTCGTCGTCGAGGGCGACGCGCTGGTGCAGGCGCCGCACCGCGCGCACTGGCAGCCGGTGGCCTACAACGCGCTGCACGGCGGCCTGGAGCGCTGGTTCGAGCCGATGTCGCCCGAGGTCGTCGGGCACGCGGTGTGGGGCCGGCTGCTGCGGCAGATGGCCGCCGCCTGCAGCGAGCTGAAGGGCGCGCAGCCCTGGTACGTCGAGGCGCACCAGTTCCGCATCGACACCACCGACGGCATCGGCCGGCCGACGCCGGAGGGCGCGCACCGCGATGGCGTCGACTTCGTCGCGGTGCTGCTGGTCGGCCGCCAGGGCGTGAAGGGCGGCGAGACGCGGGTGTTCGAGGCCGACGGCCCGCAGGGCATCCGCTTCACGATGAGCGAGCCTTGGACCACGCTGATGCTGGACGACGAACGCGTGATCCACGAGAGCACGCCGATCCAGCCGTTGTCGGTCGAGGCGCAGGCGGCGGCGCACCGGGATACGCTGGTGCTGACCTTCCGGTCGCGCGGGTTCCAGGGGCCGGCCTGAACCCCTGCCCGGGATGGCTTCCGGGCTGCGGATCGTCCCGCGTGGCTGCACTTCAGCCCGGCGACCGGCCGTTTCGTCGCAATCCGCTGGGAAGCGCCGGCGACGCTGCCGATACTGGCTCCATCGACGAACAAATCACCGACTGGAGCCCGACATGAACGCCACCCGCCTGACCCAAGCCACCCTGATCATCGCCACCCTCTGCGCTGGCTTCATCGCCCAGGCCGGCGAAGCGGCTCCGGCCGCCGCCACCCGCGTCATCGTGCTGCCGGCCGTCACGGTGGTCGGCAAGAAGGCCCCGGTGGTGCTGCTGCCCGAAGTGGTGGTGGTCGGCAAGCGCCAGCAGCCGCAAGAGACGCTGCTGGCCCAACTGGTCCGCACGATCCGCGGCAGCCGCGGCTGAAGCGAAGCCAAAGACCCTGCAACGGCAGCCGGCCCGATAATGCCGGCTCGCCAACGAGGTGCCGCTTGTCCACGATCTTCCGCCGAGTTTTCGCTTTCATCATTCGCCTGGCCGCCCTGCTGATCGGCGCGCTGTTCGCGCTCGGGCTGCTGCTGCTGGGCCTGGTGCTCACCACCGTCTTCATCGTCTGGGCCCTGCTGCGCGGCCGGCGCCCGCAGGTGCGGCGCTTCAAGGTCGATCCGCGCCAGCCGTTCGGTGGCTTCTCGCGGCGCGCGGACAACGCCGACGTGGTCGACGTCGAGGCGCGCGAAGTGCCCGCCGCCCCGCGTCAGCTCGACCGTTCCTGATCCCGGGGCGGGCCGAGCGCCGGGCCGCCCCAAGCCGGCCCGCATCCCCTTGGGGGATCGGCCGGCGTACCCGCCGGGCGAGGGGTGGTCATTCCCGGACGTCGGCCACCGGTTGGCTGCCGAAGTCGGCGCGGTCCAGCCAGGCCAGCACGCGCGCCGCGGCGTCGGCCGGCGAGCTGAGGCTGCCGTTGCGCTGCAGGTTGATGAAATGCTCCCGGTCGGGAAAGCCGTCGGCCGGGTTGTCGCGCAGCCGGGCCTGCATCTCGGTGTCGATCACGCCGGGCGCCAGCGAGACGATCTTCGCGCCGTTCGGCTGCGCCGCCTCGTCGAGCGCGATGGCCCGCGCAGCATGGTCCAGCCCCGCCTTCGCGGCGCAGTAGATCGACTGCCCGGCCATCGCGCGTCGGCCGAGGCCGGACGAAATCTGCAGCACGCGGCGCCGCGTCGGCCAGGCCAGTGTCGCGCGCAGGAAGGCCGCGGTCAGCAGCAAGGGCGCCTCCAGCCCCACCCGCAATGCATTCGACACGTCGGTGCCGTCGACGTGGCCGAGCGGCCCGGCGCGCGTCACCACGCCGGCGTTGTTGATCAGCGTCGCGGTGTCGAAACCGGTGTGGTCGAGTTGCGCCAGCCAGGCCGACAACCGGTGCGCCACCGGCAGCGGCGTCGCCAGGTCCATCGCCCATTGCTCGCAGCGGGCGCCGCTGGTGCCGGCCTTCAAGGCCAGCGCCTCGCTGGTGCGCCGCGAAATGCACAGCAGCTGCGTGCCGGGCGCGAGCAGCTGTTCGGCCATCGCGGCGCCCATCCCGCGCGATGCGCCGGTGACGATGTAGAGCGATCGGATCATCCCAACGCCTCCAGACCAGAAGGGCGCATTGTCGCGCCGATTTGTTGCGTTGATTGACGCCGCATCGCGCGCCGTGCCACACTTCGCGCCCCGATCCACCCCGCCGCTTGCGGCACTGCACAAGGAGACCACGCAATGAGAAAGATCGATATTGCCCTCCCGCTGTGCACGGCCCGCAAGACCTGCTTGCGCTGATCGACCCCTTCTTCGGGTTCCGACCGCCCGCACCGGCCTCGCAACGACTTCTGCGGCCCGCGGCACAGCTTTCTTCCTTCGTGGCCCTGGACGGCTTGAGCCGCCCAGGGCGCCTGGCTCGGCGCGTGCGCCGGCCGCGATGATGAAAGTCCGAACCCACCATGATCGAGATCGATGTCGAGCGCTTGCGCTCGATGGGGCTGACGCCCGCGATGGCCTTGCAGGCCGCCACCTTCCCTGAAATCCCCGACACCTCATGGCGCCTGATGCGCCTGACCGAGGTGCACCGCGAGACCGTCGAACTGCACGACGGCCTTCGATCGCACGCCGCCCGCGTGCTGCCGCGGCTGGTGCGCGCACTGGACGACGACGGCACCGGCCTGGCCGTCGGCGACTGGGTGTTCGTCGCCGATGACGGCCATGGCCAGGGCTGGGTGCACGAGCGCGTGCCGCCGCTGTCGCACATCGCCCGGCGCGACGCCGATGGCCGCCGCCACCCGGTCGTCAGCAACGTCGACACCGCGTTGCTGGTGATGGGGTTGGACGACGACTTCAACCCGCGCCGCCTGGAGCGCTACCTGATCCTGGTGCAGGGCAGCGGCGTGCTGCCGGTGGTCGTGCTGACCAAGGCCGATGCGGTGACGCCGCAGGTGCTGGACGCAGCCCGCGCCCAGTTGCGCGGCCGCCTGCCGGCCAGCGTCGACCTGCTGGCCGTCAACGGCCGCAGCCCCGCGGCCGCGCAGGCACTGCAGCCGTGGTTGTCTCCCGGCCAGACGGTGGTGCTGATGGGCTCGTCCGGTGCCGGCAAGTCGACGCTGACCAACACGCTGGCCGGTACCGCGGTGCAGGACACCGGCGCGGTGCGCGAGCACGACAGCCGCGGCAAGCACACCACCACGTCGCGCTCGCTGCACCGGCTGCCCGGCGGCGCCTGCGTGATCGACACGCCGGGGCTGCGCACGCTGCGGCCCGATACCGACGAGGCACGCCTCGCGCTCAGCTTCGGCGACATCGCGCAGCTCGCGCTGCAGTGCCGCTTCCGCGACTGCCGGCACGAAGACGAACCCGGCTGCGCGGTGCGCGAAGGCGTCGGTGCCGACCGCGTGCGCAACTACCACAAGCTGTTGCGCGAGGTTCGGCGCGACACGCTGACGGTGTTCGAGCGCCACCAGCAGCTGTCGGAATGGAAGGCGCGCGGACGTTCGGCGCGCCAGCGCATGAAGCTCAAGCGCGGCGAGGATTGAAGCCGGCCGGTGCCGCCACGTCGGTGCGCTTGGTCGACTTGTGGCGGTACATGCGCGCATCGGCATGGATCAGCAACTGGCTGCTCGAGGTGATCTCGGAGCCGAACGCGATGCCGAAGCTGATGCCGCAGCCGTCGAAGCCGGCCGCATGCAGCCGCTCCTCGAAGCGGCGCATGTCGGCGCGGGTGTCGTCCTCGTGCTGCATGTTGCCGAGCACCGCGAACTCGTCGCCGCCGAGGCGGAACACCGTCATGCCGCGCTCGCGCAAGGTCTTCAGCTGGCGCGAGAACTCGCACAGCAGCGCATCGCCGTGCGCATGGCCGCGCTCGTCGTTGATGCGCTTGAGCCCGTCGAGGTCGATCATCACCAGCATCAGCCCGGCCGACGAATCGGCCTCGGTGAGTGCCGCCAGCGCGCGGTCGAAGGCGTGGCGGTTGCCGATGCCGGTCAGCGAATCGGTGCTGGCCTGGTCGAGCGCGCGGTGCAGCTGGCTCAGGTAGCCGTCTTTCTCGATCGCCAGCAGCCGGATCTTGTCGGCCAGCGCGAAGGCCAGCAGGATCGCATCGGCCGTGCTGCCCAGCAGCGTGATCAGCTCCGGGTTGCGCACCATGTCCTGGCTCAGCCCCAGGTTGGCCGGCAGGATGATCAGCGCCGGCAGCAGCAGCGCGAGGAAGGCGGCCAGGAAGTAGCGCGCCGGCAGGTAGCCCGACCACAGCCGCAGCAGGCCGGCCACCAGCGCCAGCGTCAGCGAGATCGAGATCACGATGGTGGCCAGCGTGTGCGCCCACGACATCGCGATGAAGCAGCTGGGCAGCAGCACCAGCGCCAGCACCAGGTTGGCATAGCCGAGCGCGGCGAGCCGCGGCGCGGCCTCGCGCAGCTGCAGGAACTCGATGTAGAAGAGGGTGTTGAACACCACCATCAGGAAGAACGGCAGGTAGTGCCATTCGAGGCCGTGCCAGCCCAGCCACTGCGCCGGCAGGTGGAAGGTCAGGCCCCAGCCGGCGGTCGCGGCCAGCAGGTACAGCGCGTAGTACAGCAGCGCCTTGTCGCGCGTGCCGAGGAACATGAACACGTTGTAGAGCGCCAGCGTCAGCAACGCGCCGAGCGAGAACAGCGCCAGCACGTTCTCCGAGATCACGGTGCGCCGGTAGTCGGCCTTGGCCTGGATGTCGATGCCGGGCAGGCGCGCGAAGTAGCGGCTGTCGATGCGCAGCAGCACGTGGGCCGAGCTGCCCTGCGGCAGCTGGATGTCGCTGCCGTAGTGCAGCATGTACGGCGTGTCGGCCTCGTAGCCGGTCACGAAGGTCTGCGGCGGCTGGCTGCCGACGTAGATCCAGCCGCCGACGTGCTCCATCAGGCTGGCATGCGGGTCGATCACCCACTGCGTGGTGCTGGCGTCGTTGCGCACCGTCGCGTGGAACCAGTAGTGCCCGCCCAGCAGCCCGACGTGCGGCACCGGCGTCTTGCGCGCCAGCCAGGCGGCGAGGCCGTCGACGTCGGGCGGCTCCTCGTTCGCATCGGCGAGGTAGAACTGGCCGACACGGGTCAGCTCGACCGGCTCGGTGGGCGACAGCGGCGTCTGCGCGCAGGCCGTCCCGGCGGCCAGCAGCCAGGCCACGCAGGCGACGGCCCACCAGCTGAGGCGGCGGCGCGTCGCGGAGCGGAAGGGCAGACTCATGAGCGGGTCGACTGTAACAACAAGCATCCGACACCGGCCTTGAAAACTTCTTAAACGTCCATTTCAGACGTCACTGCGACCGACGATCACCTCCGGATGTCCGCAGATCGCCCGCGAGGTCTGCATGCCCGCCATCGTCGCCGCCTCGACGCAGCCGGCGTTCAGCCCGGTGCGGATCCAGTCGCCGGTGACGAACAGGTTGGCGAAGCCGGTGCCGTCGGTCGCGAGCCGGTGGCGGCTGCTGCCCACCACCGACAGCACGTAGCGCTCCGACGGGTCGACGTTGGCGCGCCAGTACTGGCTGTCGAAGCGCTTGACGCCGTTGGCGTCGGTCGGGTCGACCAGCAGCGGCCAGCGGAAGCCCTCGGCGGTGGCGGCCTGCGGCCACAGCGCGCCGATGCGCCGCTGCAGCTGCTCGATCGCGCCCGCCTTCACCTGCTCGGCCATGCGCTTCGGGAAGGCATGGTCGGTGTATGGCGGGTAGCTCGCCAGCGGCAACGCGCTGCAGAAGTACGAGACGTTCTTCGGCGCGATGCCGGGCGGCCAGCTCTCGCGGCACAGCAGCTGGTCCATCGGGGCCCAGGTGTCGAAGGGCTCGCTGAAGGCGCTGAGCACCGGGGCCTGGCCGTCCGGCGCAAAGGTCTTCCAGCCGATCTGGTGCAGGTCCTGGTTCAGCCACACCTGGTAGGCCTGGGTCGCGACCGCCTTCACGTGCTGGCACGACGCGGCCAGCGCCGGGCTGCGTGCCACCAGCTGCGGGCACAGCTGCGCGACCGACGCGGCCGAGATGCCGAAGATCACCTGGTCGAAGTCGGCCCCGAGCTTCAGCGTGCGCGTCGGCAACGGTGCGCCGAAAGCCTGCTGGTACACCTCGGGCCAGTCGCTCCAGTTGGATTCGAGGTTGATGCCATGCCGGCGCAGCAGCGCGGCCTGCGCCGTATCGAGCTGGCCATACAGCGGCGCGCTCGGCCAGCAGGCCAGCCCGTCCACGTCGACCAGCGGGTCGTAGCCCTGTGCCGGGTCGGCCAGCGCGGCCTGGCGCGTCATGCGGATCTCGCCGACCTGCCGGCCCGACGCATCGGGCAGCAGCTCGTCGACCTTGTGGAAGAACTCGAACTTCACGCCGCGCTGTTGCAGCAGCTGGTAGAACGGCGTGAACACCGTGTCGCCCATGCCGGCCTGCATCTTCCACATGATGGCGCCGTGGTAGTCGAAGGCCACGCGCAGCATGCCGCGCAGCATGGTGCCGGCCTCGATGTTCGGCTTGTCGAAGTTGCCGTCCTCGTAGGCGAACACCAGGTCGTAGAAGCCGACCACCGGTGCCGACTGCACGGTGACCTGCGGGTTCGCGCCGTGGCGTGTCAGCCAGGCCTGGAAGTCCTCGTCGTTGATGACGTCGAAGCCGCGCGTCAGCACGCCGTCCTCGATCATGCCGATGATGCTGGTCAGGCCGAGGTCGGCGCAGATGTAGAGGCGGCGCAGGTCGTCGCCGAGGCTGTTGTCCTGCAGCAGGTCGCCGAAGCGGGCGTGCAGCCAGGTGCGCACGCATTTGAGCGCGCTCGACTGCAGCAGGTGGTGCTCGGGCGCGTGGTCGGCCAGCGCGGCCGGCAGCTCGGCGCTGAAGCGCTGCAGCGCGGCGAAGGCCACGCCGACGTCGCTGCACAGCGCCATCACGTCGTTCTCGACGTGCTCGGCCAGGCGGTGCAGCCAGCTGCCGGCGTGGGTCTCGGTGTCGAGGGCGTGGTGCGCCGCGGCAGCCCCATGGACATCGGCATCCTTCAGCTCACCGAGCCACTGCTTGATCCATTCGTAGCCGACCTGCACGATCTGCCACAGGTCGAGGGTCTCGGTGCCGTCGCCCGGCTCGCCCGGCATGGCCGGCGTCTGGATCGGCCACAGCCGCCATTCGCCCTTCACCTGCTCGGTCAGCGTGATGAACTGCTGCGGCTTGAAGGCGTCGCGCCAGGTGCGCAGCGGCGCGCCCTCGGGCCGGTCGAGCAGCGCATAGGCGCGTTGCATGGTCTTGAAGGCGTTGTCGTAGAAGCCGAACCAGATGTGCAGGCCGTGCTCCTCGATGCGCTGGCCGAGCGCCGCATTGCGCCCGCTCGCGCCCTTGCCGCCCAGGCGCCAGCCCATCTGCCAGACGGTGATCTCGTACTGGTTCTGCCAGCCCGGACGGTCGGTCAGGTAGAAGGCCGCGGTCATCGCCGCGACGCCGCCGCCCAGGATCGCGATCTTCTTCGGCGCGATGCGCGAGTTGTCGTACAGCTCTTCGCCGGCCGGCACCTCGAAATCCATGTCGATGTGGAAGGGCATGATGGCCGGCTGCGCACCGAGCGCGAGGCCCAGCGTCCGGTCGAGCGGGAAGCTCGCGAACGGGTGCAGCACGCACTGGTACTCGTCGCCGAGCAGTTGCACCTTGCGCACCGCCTTCACCGTGGCCGGTGCGGCGACCAGCGCCTGGTAGACGGCCTTGAGGCCGGCGGCATCGGGCAGTTGCTTCAAGAAGATCTGCGCGACGTTCGGGCTGCGCAGCATCTGCGCGACCTGCTCCCAGCCGGCCTTGTCGAGCGACAGGAAGCCGGGCAGGTTGGCGGCAAGCAGCTCGATCGCCTGCTCGATCAGCTCGGGCAGGTCGTCCAGGTCCTTGGCGAGCTTGTTGCCACCGGCAGCCTGCACTTCCAGCAGCGGGTGCGTCTGCAGCCGCGAGTCGGGGCTGAAGGGCTGGAAGCCTTTCGCGGCCAGCGTGAAGCGGGTGGCCGGCTGGCCTTCGGCCGGCATCGTGTACTCGCACTCGTACTTCGGGTAGCCGAACAGCTCGCGCCCGTTGATCAGCGCCATGCAGTCGTCGACCCAGATGTGGCACGGGTAGAAGAACACGCGGCTCACGCCCGCCTGGCCGGCCGGCACCTGGCCGACCATGACCCAGGTGACGATGTCGGTCTCCTCGCCCCAGCCCTTGGCGGCGTCCGACGGCCAGGCCGACTGCGCATGCTGCACCTGCGTGAAGGTCAGCATCACGAACGGCGACAGCACCTTGAAACTCATCGTGCCGCCGGCCACGGCCGTCAGCGTCTGGTCCACCGTGGCCTGCATCCTCGCGACGTCGCCGTGCACGAAGAAGCCGTACATCCGGGAGCGGTTCAGCTGCAGCGGCGGGTGCATCAGCGGCGAGCCGCCGGGGTAGATGAAGTCGGGGCGGTTGCGGGCATCGGTCATGGGCCCGAAGTATTACCGCGATGTCGGATAAGTCACGTCTTGTCACCCGAACAGGGGACGGCAGGATTTCACGAACGCGTGCATCCCATCGGTTTTCGCGATGGGGGTATCTCGAAAATCGCCAGGCGCGGGTCAGTCGTGGTGCAGCCCGGTCAGCGTCGACGGCCAGCCGGTGGCGGGCGCGCCGCCGCCGCGGAAACGCCGCGCCGGAGCGACCGGCTGCGGCAGCCCCGGCAGCGACACCGGGGCGTTCAGGCGCATGCGCTGTGCGGCACGGCGGCGCGCGAACCAGAGGGCCAGCAGGGCCAGCGGTGGGACGACGGCGAGTGCCGCGATCAAGATCCAGGGCTTCATCGGGGTTCCAGTACGGCAGGCCGGGATTGTCTCAGGACGCCGTCAGTCGCCGGTAAGCCGTTGTCGCTGCGCCAGCGCCGGAAACATCTTCATCCACAGGCCCGCCACCACCAGCGTGCCGAAGCCGCCCAGCAGCACCGAGCCGATCGGCCCGAACAGCGCCGCGGTGGCGCCGGACTCGAACTCGCCGAGCTGGTTGGACGCGCCGATGAAGATCGAGTTGACCGCGCTGACGCGTCCGCGCATCTCGTTCGGCGTTTCGAGCTGCACCAGGGTCTGGCGGATCACGACGCTCACCATGTCGGCCGCGCCGCTGACCCACAGCGCGAACAGCGAGACGAGGAACACGCTCGACAGCGCGAACGCCAGCGTCGACAGGCCGAACACCGCGACCGCCGCGAACATGGCATGGCCGGCGCGCCGCTCGATCGGCCAGCGCGTCAGCGCCACCGACATCGCGAGCGCGCCGACCGCCGGTGCGCCGCGCAGCAGGCCCAGCCCCCACGGGCCGACATGCAGCACGTCCTTCGCGAAGATCGGCAGCAGCGCGGTGGCRCCGCCCAGCAGCACGGCGAACAGGTCGAGCGAGATGGCGCCCAGCACCACCGGGCGGTTCCAGATGAAGCGCACGCCGGCCAGCACGGTGGCGATCGTCACCGGCTCCTTGGGCGGCGGCACGTGCGGGTGGCCGATGCGCAGGAACAGCACGCCGCCGAGCAGGAACAGCGCCGCGCACACCGCGTACACCACGTCGGCACCGGCCACGTAGATGAAACCGCCGAGCGCCGGCCCGCCGATGATCGCGGCCTGCATGCCGCCGGAGCTGAAGGCCATCGCGCGAGGCAGCGTGTGCGCCGGCACCAGCAGCGGCACCATCGACTGCTGCGCCGGCATCTGGAAGGCCTTGGCGCAGCCGATCGCGATCGACAGCAGCAGCAACAGCTCGCGGCTCGCCCAGTGGCCGTGGGTCGCGGCGGCCAGCAGGCCCGCGATCGCCAGCTGCACCGCCATGCAGCCGGCGAGGATGCGGCTGCGGTCGTGGTGGTCGGCCACGTGCCCGGCCACCAGCGTCAGCAGCAGCGCCGGCAGGAACTGCAGCAGCCCGACCAGGCCCAGGTCCCAGGCGCTGCCGGTCAGGGCGTACATCTCCCAGCCGACGGCGATCATCAGCATCTGGTTGGCCATCGTCG
The DNA here is from genome assembly GCF_056404395.1 of Rhizobacter sp. P2_D12. NCBI lineage: Bacteria > Pseudomonadati > Pseudomonadota > Betaproteobacteria > Burkholderiales > Sphaerotilaceae > Rhizobacter > Rhizobacter sp. P2_D12. The sequence continues at coordinate 18,106 of NZ_JBFUEB010000011.1, forward strand.
CGGCGATGCGCGCATACCAGAAGCGCATGAAGGCGGGCAGGGAGAACAGGGAGACGGAGGCGGGGAGGGTGGACGACACGAAGGGCGGGCTCGGGACGGAGGAGGGGTGGCGGTCAGGGGCAGTTGCAGCCCTTGTCGAAGACGATGCGCCAGACGCCCGGCGATTCCTGGCGCCACACCGACGTGAAGCTCGAGACCGGTTTGCCGTCGGGGTCGAACACCGGGCCGGTGCTGAGCGCGAGCTGGCCGGAATCGAGCACCGCGACCTTGTCGGGCCGCCACGAGAACGGCGCCGTGGCGCCGTCGTAGAAGCGCTTCCAGCCGGCGGCGACGGCGGCCTTGCCGCGCAGCGGCGTGGGGCCGGAGAAGAACACGGTGTCGTCGGCGAGGAAGCGCGTGAAGCCGGCGTGGTCGCGGTCGGCCATGGTCTGCGCGAAGGCGCGCTCGGTGTCGGCGACCTGATGTTCGAGGGTGGCGCGGCGGACCGGTGGCGCAGAGGCGCAGCCGGCCAGCGACAGGGCAAGGGTCAGCAGCAGCGTCGTGCGCAGGTGCAGCATCGGGGGCCTTCTGGGCGTCGGGCGGAACCGGCATGTTACGGCTGGCGCGGTGCCTGTGCGTATGCTCGGGTTCATGGACGAGACCTCCCCCACGCCGCCCACGCTGGCGCGGCTGTTCCTCGGGTTGCTGCCCGACGAGGCCACCGCGCAGGCCATCGACGACTACCGCGGTACCTGGGACTGGCCGGCCGGTACCTCGCCGGTGCCGCAGGACCGGCTGCACGTGACGCTGCATTTCCTGGGCGAGCTGCCGCGCGCGCAGATGGGCAGCTGGGTGCAGGGGCTGAACGTGCCGTTCGAGCCGTTCGAGCTGCGGCTGCAGCAGCCGGACCTGTGGTCGGGACACATCGCGGTGCTGCGGCCGGGGAGCGTGCCGCGCGCGCTGGCCGAGCTGCACGAGCGGCTGGGCCTTGCGCTGCAGGGGCTCGGCCTGCCATTGCTGCGCCAGGCCTTCACGCCGCACGTGACGCTGGCCTACCAGGCGAACGGGTTGACGCTGCCGCACTGGCGCGCGGACATCCCGTGGCAGGTGGGTGGCTATGCGTTGATCGAATCGATGCCGGTGCGGCCGACGTACTACGACGCGGTCTACCGCTACCCCTGACGGCGTGGCGTTGCTCGTGCGTCGAACGGTTCGCCCGTGCTGAAGAAGCGCCCGCCGGCGATGTAATGCAGCGTCCGCTCGTCCGCATCGTCGCGCCAATGCCCGTTCGCGAACAGCCGCGGATCGGCCCAGGCCGCCACCACCTCGCCGAGGAACAGGTCGTACGTCGCCTGGATGTGCGGCTCCGGCAGCAGCCGGCATTCGAGCCAGGCCGCGCAGCCTTCGAGCAGCGGCGCCTCGATGCGGCTGCCCGCGAAGACGTCCAGGCCGAAGGCATCGAACTTGTCCTGTCCGGCCGGCAACTCTCGCGCCGAGATGCCGCCGACCGCCAGCGTCGCCTCGGCCTGTGCGCGCGTCGGCACGTTCAGCGCGAAGCTGGACGAGCCTTCGACCAGGCCGCGCGTGAAGGTGGTCTTGTCGATCACCACCGCGACCTTGGGCGGATCGAAATCCAGCGGCATCGACCAGGCCGCCGCCATGATGTTGCGCTGCCCGCCATGTGCGGCACTGACCAGCACCGTGGGGCCGTGGTTCAGCAGGCGGTAGCACTTGGCGAGTTCGACGGGTTCACGCATGGCGCATGTCAAAAGGGGGCAGGGGAGTGGAAGCGCAGCTCGCGGCCGTCGACCGGGTGCGGCAGCCGCAGCGATTGTGCGTGCAGCAGCAATCGCGGCGCCTTCGCAAGGGCTTCGGCCGGCGCATACAGCGCATCGCCGACGATGGCATGGCCGATGGCCAGCAGGTGCACGCGCAGCTGGTGCGAGCGGCCGGTGACCGGCTCCAGCGCAAGCCGCGTGGTGCGCGCTGCCGCGTCGCGCTCGAGCACGCGCCAGCGCGTCAACGCCGGCTTGCCGTCGCTGAAATCGATTTTCTGCTTCGGCCGGTTCGGCCAGTCGGCGAGCAGCGGCAGGTCGATCTCTCCGGCGTCGGCCGCGACCAGCCCGTCGACCACCGCGACGTACTGCTTGTGCACCTCGCGCTGCGCGAACGCGTGGCTGAGCCGCCGCTGCGCCGCCTTGCCGCGGGCGAACAGCATCAGGCCCGAGGTCGACATGTCGAGCCGGTGCACCACCAGCGCATCGGGCCAGCCGGCCTGCACGCGGGCGGCCTGGTTGTCCAGGCCCTGCTCGCCGCGGCCCGGCACGGCCAGCAGGCCGCTCGGCTTGTCGACGACCAGCAGCGTGTCGTCGAGGTACAGGAAGTCGGGGTTCGGGTCGGGCATCGTCGAGTCGGGGGGTGGGCAGCGAATTTACCGTTGTGGGCGCACGCGCAAGAGCCTATACCTCGTGCGTTGTTTCCCGGTGTTTGGCGATGGACCTTGATTACTTCGGGTCGGAGCAGGACGTTCAAACGCTCGAACGGCAGCTGGTGGCCGCGGAGGGAGCGGCGCGATTGCCGTTGCTGACGGCGCTGGCGTGGTACCTGCGCCAGCGCGACACGCGGCGCGCGGTGGCGCTGGCCGACGAGGCCCAGGTGCTGCTGATCGCCGGTGAGACCACCGCTGAGCGGCAGGCGAGCCGCTGCGCGGCGCGCCTGGCCCTGGTGCAGGGCGAGGCGAAATGGCTGTTCGCCGAGCTGGAAGCGGCCCGGCACTGGCTGTCGCAGGCGCAACGGCGCTTCGAGGCGGTCGGCGATTTCGGCGGCGTGGGCGACGTCGCGCTGGCGCTGGCGACGCTGCTGCAGTACCACGGCGACGAGCCGCTGCAGGCACGCGAGTGCTTTGCCGCGGCCCAGTCCGCCTACCGCCGGGCCGGCGACGGGCTGCGGCAACGCTGTGCCGAGGCCAGCCTCGCGCTGGGCCTGTTCATGCAGGAGCCTGCGGCGGCCGTCGCGCGCTGGGGCGACGTCTTCGACGGCGCCACCGCGTCCGGCCACGGCGGCGTCGATGCGCGCATCGCGCTGCTGAACGGCTGGTTCGCCCAGTTCCGCGGCGACCTGGTGCAGGAGATCGCCTGCCACCAGCGCGCGTTCTCGCTGGCGCTGGCCGCGGGCCAGCTGCGCACGGCGATCATCGCGGCCGGCAATGTCTCGCGGGCGTTCGCCAGCCTGAACGATCCGGCCCAGGCGCTGGCCTGGGCGGAGCGCGCGATCGCGCTGGCCCGGCGAACGGAATGGCCGGCCACGCTGGCCTTCAGCCTCAGCTGGGTGAGCATGGCGCTGCACCAGATGGGCCGCTCGGCGGCGGCGCGCGACCTGCTGAGCGAAGGCCTGGCCGGGCTGGGGCGCCGCGCCGGCAGCTTCCATTCGATCGCGTCGACGCTGCTCGGCGACGTGTGCTTCAGCCTCGGCGAATACGCCGCCGCGGCCGACGCGTATGCGGTCACCGAGGACAACGAGCGCCGGGCCGGGCGCGCCACCTGGTACCTGGCCGACGCGCTGCGCGGCAAGTCGCTCGTGCTGTCGCGCTTTCGACGCCGCGATGAGGCCATCGCCGCCGCCGAGGAGGCGCTGGCGATCCACGTCAAGGCGGGCGTCCGGTGGCGGCAGGCCGCCTGCCTGCAGGCGCTGGCGACGATCGCCAGCGAACACCGGCTGCCACCGCCGGTCGGCTCGGCGGCGGCCAGCGGGGCGATCCACTACCTCGAACAGGCGCTCGCCATCGACGAAGGCACGCTCGGCAAGACCGTGTCCGACGAGCTGTGCAGCGACCTGTCGCGCGAGTACGAAGCGGTGGGCGACCTGGCGCGTGCCCTCGGCTTCGAGCGGCGCGCCGCCGCGACGCGCATGCGCATCCAGTCGAAGAAGGCGACCGACCTGGGCACGGCGATGCAGGTGCGCTTCGAGACCGAGCGCGCCAAGGCCGAATCCGAGCACCTGCGCGTGCTGGCCGAATCGGAGGCGCGCCGCGCCGACGCGGAGGCCGCGGCCAACCGGGCCAAGAGTGCCTTCCTGGCCAACATGAGCCACGAGCTGCGCTCGCCGCTGAACGCGATGCTGGGTTTCTCGCGCCTGCTGCTGCGCGACGAGACCCTGGGCGAGCGGGCGCGCCGCGACGTGGCCACCGTGCTGTCCAGCGGCGAGCACCTGTACCAGGTGGTGAACCAGGTGCTGGACCTGTCGAAGATCGAGGCCGGGCGCATGAGCGTGCAACTGGTGACCTTCAACCTGCACACCGTGCTGCACGAGCTGGAAGAGGTGTTCGTGCTGGGCGCTCGGCAGAAGGGCCTGCAGCTCGTCGTGCAGGCCGTGCAGCCGCTGCCGGTGCGCGTGCAGGCCGATGTCGTGAAACTGCGCCAGGTGCTGGTCAACCTGTTGAGCAACGCAATCAAGTTCACGCCGCACGGCCGCGTGAGCCTGACGGTGCAGGCGGCCGGCGCAGGCCGCCTGCGCTGGCGCGTCGCCGACACCGGCGTGGGCATCGCGGCCCACGAGCTGGGGCAGCTGGGCGTCGCGTTCATGCAGGCGCAGGCCGGGCGGCAGGCCGCCGAGGGCACGGGCCTCGGGCTGGCGCTGAGCCGGGCCTTCGTGCAGCTGATGGGCGGCGAGCTGCGCTTGTCGAGCACGCCCGGCACGGGCACGACGGCGCAGTTCGAGATCCCGGTGCAGTTGCCCGAAGCCGACGCGGCGGCGGTCGAAGCGGCCGCACCCCGGCGCGCGATCTCGCTGGCCGCGGGCACGCCGGAGCAGCGCATCCTGGTGGTCGATGACCTGGCCGAGAGCCGGGCGCTGCTGGCGCGGCTGCTGCAGCCGCTGGGTTTCGCGGTGCGCGAAGCCGCCAATGGCCAGGAGGCGCTGGACGCGTGGCGGCAATGGCAGCCGCACCTGATCCTGATGGACATGCGCATGCCGGTGATGGATGGGCGCGAGGCCACGCGGCGCCTGCGGGCCGCCGAGCCGCGCCGCGCCACCGTCGTGATCGCGCTGACGGCGAGCAGCTTCGACGAGCAGCGCGACGAGTTCCTGGCGCTGGGCTGCGATGAATTCCTGGCCAAGCCTTTCAAGGAGGAGGCCTTGCTGCAGGCCATCGGGCAGCAACTGGGCCTGCGCTACGAATACGAACACCCGCTGCCGGCCGAGAACGGGCCGGCGCTCGACCTGCGGCGCCTGGCGCAGGTGCCGCAAGCGTCGCTGGCCCGCCTGCGCAGCGCGCTGGAACACGGCGACGTGCAGGCGATCGAGCTGGCGCTGCAGGACCTGCGGCCCTGCGATCCCGACACGTTCGCAGCCCTGGCGGGGATGGCGGCGCGGTTCGAGTTCAAGCGCATCCACGCCGTGCTGAAAAGCCTGGCCCTCACTTCCGGAGAAACCTCATGAACACGATGCGTCGCCGATTCCTGCGTCACAGTGCCGCCGCGCTGGCGTGTGCCGGCCTCGTCGGGCCGCGCATCGCGCGCGCCCAGGTGCCGATCGACACGCTGCGCATCGTCGTCGGCTTCGCGGCCGGCGGCACCGCCGACCTGCTCGCGCGCAGCGTGGCCGAGGCCTTGCGCGGCAGCCATGCCCGCACCACCCTCGTCGACAACAAGCCGGGTGCCGGCGGGCAGTTGGCCATCCTGGCCGTGAGGGGCGCGCCGGCCGACGGCAGCACGCTGCTGCTCACGCCGTCGTCGATGCTGACGATCTTTCCGCACACCTACAAGCAGCTGCAGTACGACCCGGTGAAGGACGTGGTGCCGGTGTCGCTGGCCAGCGTCTTCGATCTGGCCTTCGCGGTCGGGCCGCTGGTGGACGCATCGGTCGGCACCCTGCAGGAGTTCCTCGCATGGGCCCGCGCCCATCCCGAATCCGCCGGCTACGGCTCGCCGGCGGCCGGCTCGTCGCCGCATTTCGTCGGCGAGATGCTCAGCCGCGCCGGCAGCGCCAACCTGCGCCACGTGCCGTACCGCGGCAGCCAGCTTGCGGTGCTGGACCTGAGCAGCGGGCAGGTGGCCGCCGTGTCGGCGCCGCTGGGCGACCTGCTGCCGCACCTGCCGGCCGGGCGCATCCGGCTGCTCGCGGTGTGCGGCACCCGGCGCAGCCGCTTCGCGCCGCAGGTGCCCACCTTCGTGGAGCAGGGCCTGAAGGACATCGTCGCCGACGGCTGGTTCGGCTTCTACCTGCCCGGCGCGGCGAGCCCGGAGACTGCGCAGCGCGCCAACGCCGCACTGCGGGCCGCGCTGGCGAAGCCGTCGATGGTCGACGAGTTCGCGCAGATGGGCCTGGAGGTGAGCGGTTCCAGCCCGGCCGAACTGGCGGGCCTGCAGCGGCGCGACTCCGAACGCTGGGCGGGGGTCGTCAAGGCGGTCGGCTTCACGGCGATCTGATCATCGTCGACACTGGCCGCATGCATGAACAGCAAGCGCTGGCCCGCGCACGGGCCCTGATCTCGCGCGGCGGTCGCCGCATCCTGGGCCTGGTGGGGCCGCCCGGCGCCGGCAAGTCGACCGTCGCGCAGCAGCTGGTCGAGGCGCTGGGCGGTGCGGCGGTGCTGTTGCCGATGGACGGCTTCCATCTCGCGAACGTCGAGCTGGCCCGCCTCGGCCGGGCCGGCCGCAAGGGCGCGCCGGACACCTTCGACGCGGCCGGCTACGTCGCGCTGCTGCAGCGCGTGCGTGCGCAGCGCGAGGGCATCGTCTACGCGCCGGAGTTCCGCCGCGAGATCGAGGAACCGATCGCTTCGGCCATCCCGATCGCCGCCGAGGTGCCGCTGGTGGTCACCGAAGGCAACTACCTGCTGCTCGACCAGCACGGCTGGGGCGGCGTGCGGCCGCTGCTCGACGAGGCCTGGTTCGTCGAGGTCGACGAGGCCGTGCGCCGGCGGCGCCTGGTCGAGCGCCACATGCGCTTCGGCCGCAGCGAGGCGGACGCACGGGCCTGGGAGGCCGGCACCGACCAGCCGAATGCGGTGCTGATCGCCGGCACCGCCGCGCGCGCCGACTGGCGCTGCGCCGTCGGCTGACCGCTTACTTGCGGCTGTAGGTGATCTTCCTGGCGCCGCCTTCGCAGCTGCCGACCACCTTGGCATCGCCGACTTTGTCGGTGTCGACGATCTCCAGCACGTAGCCGGTGACCTGCTTGCCGTCGAGCTTGGTGGCGATCTCGGTCTTCAGTTCGTCGCACGACTTGCCGGCGGCGAAGGCCGGGGCGGCGGCGAGCAGCAGTGCGGACAGGGCGAGGGTGGCTTTCATCGAGGTTCTCCGTGGGGTGGTTTGGATTGTTCGGGCGCGCATGGTGCCATGCCGCGCGGGGTCAGGGACAGCTGCGCACTTCGCGGCCGGTCCATTTGAGCGCCGGGTCGGGCCGCTGCAGCTGGTCCGACAGCACGCCGCTCAGCCGGCCGCTGTTGCCGAACGCGAAGTTGCCGCCGTAGTCGATGTCGGCGATCAGCCAGCGGCCGTCGATGCGGTTCAGCAGCACGGTGTCGGTCCAGCCGGTGGCGTCGGTCTTGCCGCCGTCGTCGAAGAACATGCGCACCGGCACCCACGCGATGTCGCGGCCGAGCCGCGCCGGCTGGGCCTTCACGCGGGTCGGGCCTTCGAACAGGCTGGAGTAGAGGTCGCCTTCGACGAAGGGCGGCTTGTCGCCCGGCACGGTGGCGAGGAAGGCCTCGTCGTAGCGGTGCGCGGTCTTCAGCAGGCAGTGCAGGCGCGGCGTGATCATCGCGCCGATCAGCTGCAGCGCCGGGCCGTCGGGCGCTCCGCCGTTCGGCAGCTGGGCGATGCGCAGTTCATAGAACGCCTGCACGGCGGCCTGCGGCCCGGGCGCGGGCTCGGCCGCGGCTGCGGCCAGCGCCGGGCCGGCGAGCAGCCAGGCCATCCACCGGCACAGGCTCATCGGGCCACCGCCTTGCGCGAGCCGTCCTCGAACAGCTCGTCGTCGCGCAGCAACTGGCCGGCTTCATCCCATTCGCGCTCGCGCGACAGCTTGCCGCGGGCGTCGTAGCTGCGTTCGCTGCGCAGCCGGCCCTGGTCGTCGTACTGCTTGTGCGCGGCCAGCGGCGTGCTGTCGTAGCGGTCGGCGACGAGCCAGCTGCCTTCGAAGGCGACGCGGCCGTTGTCGTGGTAGCGCGTGTCGCGGCGCACCGGCTTGCCGTCGACGGCGACGAACTCCTGCTTCTCGCGCGGCTGGCCGTTCAGGTACCAGCGCTGCTCCAGCAGCAGCTCGCTGCCGCGCTCGGTGGGGGTCCAGCGGCGTTCGCGCACCAGCGTGCCGTTCTCGTGGAACTCCTGGTCGAGCGTGGTGATGCGGCGCGGGCGCTCGGCCGTTCCGGCGCGCACCCATTGCACTTCGCGGCGCTTGACGCCGTCCTCGGCGAAGTTGCGGTCGATGCCGCCGGTCTCGGTGCGCTCGCTGGTCTCGGCGGGCTTGCCGTTGTCCCACAGCGATTCGCTGCGCACGCGCTCGCCGCGCAGCAGCACCAGGCGGCTGCGCTCGCGGCCGTCGTGGCCGAACAGCGTGACCTGGCCCGGGCTGCCCTTGAAGCCGCACCAGGCGGCATCGTCGGCATGCGGCGCGAACAGCGGGCGCGGGCCGCAACGCAGCGCCGACAGCTGGCCGCGCGCGGTGAACTCGGCCACCGCCAGCTCGCGACCGTCGTCGTCGTTGAAGCTCAGCCGGCCCAGCGGGCCGTTGGCATGCCAGCTGCGCGACAGCCCGATGCGCGTGCCGTTGCGGAAGCTCTCTTCGCGCAGCACCGGGTTGTTGCCTTCGGTGGCGGCGAATTCGCGCGCGAGGCCGTCGCGGTTGCCGCGCTCGTTGGTGTTGAACTCGCTTTGCAGCACACCCTTGCGGTAGTAGCGCATCACGCCCATGAAGACGCCGTCGCGCAGCTCCTGGTCGCGCTGCAGCGGACCGCCGGCACCGTCGCGGCAATGCATCGTGCCGCTCCTGCCCTTCGTCGTGTGGCCGTTGGCCGGGTCGACCGGCTGGCCGTCGAGGTCGCAGACGAGGAGGGCGTGGGCCGCCAGCGGCGCCAGCGCGAGCGAGAGCAGGAGGGCGGCGGATCGGTGCATCGGCGGATTGTCCCCGGCGCCGCGGCGGGCGGTCGCGGCAGCAAGTCACGCTCGGCAAGACTTCGGGAGATTATTGTTTGGCAGAAACTCTTCTGCGACACTCGCGGCCATGAAAGAACCCGCCCTGAGCCGCGCGCTCGCTGCCGCCTGCGTGCTGCTGGCCGTCCTGTTGCCGCTGGCCACGGCGATCGCGCTGTGGCTGCTGCCGCTGCCGGCGTGGCCGGCGCGTTTCGGCGTCGCCGGCTTCGGCGGCCCGGCCGCCCAGCTGGAACCCTGGCAGGTCGACGTCGCGTGGCTGGCCGGCATGCTGCCGGTGTCGTGTGCGGCCTGTGGCCTGTGGCATGCGCGGCGCTGCTTCCAGAGCTTTGCGCGGGGGGACTACTTCAACGAGACGGCGGTCGGCAGCCTGCGCGGCCTCAGCATCGGCATGCTGGCGGCGGCGGTGGCCGGGCTGGTGGCGCCGAGCCTGGTGTCGGTGGCGCTGAGCTGGAACCTCGGCCCCGGGCACCGGTCGCTGGCGGTCGGTTTCGGATCGAACGACCTGCTGTTGCTGCTGTTCGCGGCGGTGGTGTGGCAGATCGCGGCGGTGATGCGGCGCGCGGTGGCCATCGCCCGCGAGAACGAGGCCTTCGTTTGAGATGCCCATCGTCGTCACGCTCGACGTCGTGCTGGCCGACCGCAAGGTGAAGTCGAAGGCGCTGGCCGAATACATCGGCATCACCGAGGCCAACCTGTCGCTGCTGAAGCAGGGCAAGGTCAAGGGCGTGCGCTTCGACACCTTGCAGCGCATCTGCGAGTACCTGCAGTGCCAGCCCGGCGACCTGCTGGCCTGGGAGCCCGATGAGCCCCCGTAGCCCGGATGCCAATCCGGGACATGTCGGACAAACCCCGGATTGGCATCCGGGCCCTCGGGGGATCGGTCGATGTACCCATCGACCGAGGGGGCGTCACTTCACTCGCCAGATCACGTTGCCGACGTCATCTGCGACCAACAAGGCCCCTTGCTTGTCGAGCGCGACGCCCACTGGCCGGCCCATCGCATTGCCCTCGGACGACAGGAAGCCGCCCAGCACGTCGACCGGCGGACCGGCCGGCTTGCCCTGCGCGAACGGCACGAAGATCACCTTGTAGCCGCTGTGGGGCTTGCGGTTCCACGAGCCGTGCTGGCCGACGAACATGCCGTCGGCGAACGCGGCCGGCAGCGAGTTGCCGCGGGCCGACGCGAGGCCGAGCGACGCGGTGTGCGGCCCGAGCGCGTAGTCGGGCGCGATCGCCTTGGCGACCATCTCGGGCCGCGCCGGCTTGACGCGCTCGTCGACGTGGGCGCCGTAGTAGCTGAAGGGCCAGCCGTAGAAGGCACCGTCCTTCACCGACGTCATGTAGTCGGGCACGAGGTCGCTGCCGATCTCGTCTCGTTCGTTGACGACGGTCCACAGCGCGCCGGTCTGCGGCTCGAAGGCCAGGCCGTTCGGGTTGCGCAGGCCGGAGGCGAACACGCGGTGCGCGCCGGTCTTCGTGTCCACCTCCCAGATCGCCGCGCGGCCTTCTTCGGCGGCCAGGCCGTTCTCGCCGACGTTGCTGTTGGAACCGGTGGTGACGTAGAGCTTGCTGCCGTCGGCGTTGGCGATCAGGTTCTTGGTCCAGTGGTGGTTGATGGTGCCGGCAGGCAGGTCGACCAGCTTGCTGCCGCTGCCTTGCAGCTGCGTTGCGCCCGGCGTGTAGTCGAAGCGCACGACTGCATCGGTATTGGCGACGTAGAACGCGTTGCCGACCAGGGCCATGCCGAAGGGCGACTGCAGGTTCGCGATGAAGACGCTGCGGGTTTCGGCCACGCCGTCGCCATCGGCATCGCGCAGCAGCGTGATGCGGTTGGCGCTGGGCACGCCGGCGCCGGCCTTCTTCATCGTCATCTTCATGAACCAGCCGCGGATGCCCTTGCCGTCGTCGGGTTTCGGCGGGGCGTTGGTCTCGGCGACCAGCACGTCGCCGTTGGGCAGCACGCTGATCCAGCGCGGGTGCTCGAGGCCGGTGGCGAAGGCCTGCACCCGGGTGCCGGGGGCCGACGTGGGCTTGACGCCGCTTGGCCAACCGGTGGCGGGGGCGATGTTGACCAGCGGGATCAGGCTCTTGTTCGGTGGCGGCAGTTGCGGGTTCGGGCCGGTGCCGTCGGCGACCTGCAGGTTGGCGGTGCCGCCGCAGGCGGCCACGACGAGCAATGCGGCCAGGGGAAGAGGGCGGAGGTTCATGGCGGCACTGTCCGGCCGCGCGCGCGAGAGAGGTGTAGGCCGATGGCTCGATACCGTGTCGGACAGCGCAGGGGCAGCCGGTTTGTGGGCATCGTCTGACAGGGATTGGCGACGCAGGCTGACGGCAGGGGCCGGGAGGGGCTTCTAAGGTTGAGGCGTCTCAGGACAAGGCTGCAGGTGGCGCGTGCGCTGCTGCAACAGGCTCAACCAGATCGCCCCCGGGCGTACGACAGGAGAATGACCATGAACAAGCACACTTTGACGACGACGGCCGCTGCGGCATTGCTGGTATCGGTGGCCCTGGTGGGCTGCGGCAAGCGCGATGCAGCGGAATCCACGGCCGCCAAGACGAATGATGGCGTGATCGCCCAGGCCGAGCAGAAGGGCCGCGACCTGCAGGCCGATGCCTCGCGCGGCATGGACCAGGCCAAGCAGGCTGGCCGCGACATGGCCGACGACGCCAAGGCCGCGACCACGAAGGCCGGCGACAAGGTGGCCGATGCGGTGATCACGACGACCGTGAACGCAGAACTGGCCAAGGACTCGAGCCTCAGCGCGTTGAAGATCAACGTCGACACGGCCGACGGGCGCGTGGCGCTGCGCGGCACGGCGCCGAGCGAAGCCGCCCGCGAGCGTGCGACTCAGCTGGCGTCGAACGTGAAGGGCGTGGTCAGTGTCGACAACCAGTTGACGGTGGAGCCGGCGAAGGGCTGACGCGACTCATTGGGTCTCGTCGGGGGGCGCTGCGCTTTCGCGCGTGGCGCTCGTTGATCTGACTGGCCCGGTACTGAGTTCCCGACGATGACCCTGCCTTAGCAGCGTCTTCTCTCGGCGGGTCTGCGTCAATCTCCGTGACTCCGCTTGGAGTATCCCTTCAGGGGATTTCGCGATACGGGCCCTGTCGCGAAGTCTGTTTGCAGCCTCGATGTTTCGGAATTTCAACGGAGAGGTAGAGCACACCGTGCGACCTTCGCCGGCATGATCGCCTCTTGATTTCGTCCTGGCACGTCGGTCATCCGGGCGTGGCGAAGTTAGCGGGCTCGCGGCCACGGAGCGCGCACGTTCTTCGCGGGAACGCCTTGCTTCTATAGCGCCCTGCTCGATCGTGGTCAACAACTGGTCCAAGGCTTCCCATGGGTTGTCCTGGGTCTGTGGGGGTTCGGCCACCGGTGCTCTTTCGGTCGTGCGTTTGCGCGGGCTGAAGAGTCGCGAAGCGATCGCACTGGGCCCAAACTTCTCACGCTTGGTTTCCGGGCTCAGCTGTGGACTCGACCGAGTTCGTGCCACCTTGCCGTTGACTTTGTCCCCCGACTTCGGCGTGATTCCTCGTTTCACCTGTGTGGTAGTGAGAGTGAGCGAAGCACTGTGTCGCTGACGGTTCACCTTTGGCGAGATCAGCGGCGATCGAGGTGGCATTGCCTGCACAGGCTTGCCGGTCGAAGTGGTTGAGGTCCGAAGTGGGGTTGAGTTGGCCAAGCGCAGCTCCTGTTCGATGGACGTGTGTCCAAGCCATGCCTGAGTGAGAGTCACAAGGAACTCAGTTCCATCTGCAGCGCGCAAAAGCAAAGGGCCACCCCAGGGTGGCCCTTATCGCTACCGAACAACGCTCGCGAAGAGCATCGACGGGATCTGGCGCCGGGTACGGGTTCCGGGTTCCGCCCAGTGGTGCGGTCGGTTTGTCGCCTTGATGGAGAAGGATTGTGCCGCAGCGATGTGACAGCGATCTTTCAAAAAGCGCTCTAAAAGCAACGCTTGTCATGCGATGTCAGGAGGGAGGGGCTAAGCTCCCGCCCTTGCGCGCGCGGAGCCACCCTCCGGCGGGCGCCGAAGTACCACCGTGGAGATCCTGCGTGTTTCGTTTGTTCGAGAGCCTGCTGCACCCGTACCCCGACACGGTGCCCGTTCCGCCGCCGCGCGGTTTCTTCTCCTTCGTGTGGGCCTGCACGCTGGGTTCGCGCCGCTTCGTGCTCGGCATGATGTCGCTCACGGCCCTGCTGGGCGTGTTCGAGGCGCTGCTGTTCAGCATGATGGGCCGCGTGGTCGACTGGCTGGGTGCGACCCCGGCTGCCGAGCTGTGGACGCAGCACCGCGGCACGTTGCTGTTGCTGGCCGCGATCCTGCTGGCCAGCCCGGTCGCGGTGGCGCTGCAGACGCTCTTCAAGCACCAGGCGCTGGCCGGCAACTTCCCGATGCGGCTGCGCTGGAACTTCCACCGGCTGATGCTCGCGCAGAGCATGAACTTCTACCAGGACGAGTTCGCCGGCCGCGTCGCGGCCAAGGTGATGCAGACTTCGCTGGCCGTGCGCGACACGGTGATGATCCTGACCGACATCCTGGTCTTCGTCGTCATCTACTTCACGACGATGGTGGTGGTGGTCGGCGCCTTCGACGCGCGGCTGCTGGTGCCGTTCCTGGCGTGGCTGGCACTCTACGTCTCGGCCCTGCGCTACTTCGTGCCGCGCCTGGGCAAGGTCGGCCAGGCACAGGCCGACGCGCGCTCGCTGATGACCGGCCGCATCACCGACGCCTACACCAACATCGCCACCGTCAAGCTGTTCTCGCACGCGCAGCGCGAGGCCGGCTTCGCCCGCTCGGCGATGCAGGAATTCATGCAGACGGCGTATGCGCAGATGCGCCTCGTCAGCGGCTTCGAGATCGTCAACCACAGCCTGAGCATCGGGCTGATCATGTCGACCACCGGCGCCACGCTGTGGCTGTGGGCCCAGGGCGAGCTGGGCATCGGCGCAGTCGCTGCGGGCACCGCGATGGCGCTGCGCCTGAACGGCATCTCGCACTGGATCATGTGGGAGATGGCCTCGCTGTTCGAGCACATCGGCACGGTGCATGACGGCATCAACACCCTGTCGCGCCCGCAGGCGGTGGTCGACCGGCCGGATGCGCGCCCGCTGGCGGTGACGCGCGGCGAGGTCCGCTTCGAGCAGGTGAGCTTCGCGTACGGCGGCAGCAGGCCGGTGATCGACAACCTGTCGCTGCACATCCGCCCGGGCGAGAAGATCGGGCTGGTCGGGCGCTCGGGCGCCGGCAAGTCGACCATCGTGAACCTGCTGCTGCGCTTCTACGACGTCGAGTCCGGCCGCGTGCTGGTCGACGGGCAGGACATCGCCGGCGTGACGCAGGACAGCCTGCGCGCGCAGGTCGGCATGGTGACGCAGGACACGTCGCTGCTGCACCGCTCGGTGCGCGACAACGTGCTCTACGGCCGGCCGGATGCGGACGACGCACAGATGATCGCGGCGGCGAAACGCGCCGAGGCGCACGAGTTCATCCAGGGCCTGACCGACCCGAAGGGGCGGCAGGCCTACGACGCACACGTCGGCGAGCGCGGCGTCAAGCTGTCGGGGGGCCAGCGCCAGCGCATCGCGATCGCGCGCGTGATGCTGAAGGACGCGCCGATCCTGCTGCTCGACGAGGCCACCAGCGCGCTCGACTCCGAGGTCGAGGCGGCGATCCAGGCCAGCCTGTACCGGCTGATGGAAGGCAAGACGGTGGTGGCGATCGCGCACCGCCTGTCGACCATCGCGGCGATGGACCGGCTGATCGTGCTCGACAAGGGGCGCATCGTCGAGGAAGGCGACCACCGCAGCCTGCTGGCCCAGGGCGGGCTGTATGCGCGCCTGTGGGCGCACCAGAGCGGTGGGTTCCTGGGGGAGGAGGCCGGCGACGAGGAGGTGCCGGTCAAGGCGGAGCAGGCCGCCGAGTCGCTCGCCTGAAGGCGACCCTCTCACCGGGCCCGGACCGGCGGCGTCGCGTTGCAGACGTTGATGTGCCGCGGGCTGTGCACGAACCATTTCTCGCGCCGCACGCGCCGCGCCTGCAGCAGGGCCTGCCAGGTTGGCGTGTCCGTCCGCATGATCTCCAGTGCGGGGCGTTCGCCCACGGGAATGTCGGCGACCAGCCGCACGCGCCGGATGGCACTGCGCTGCGCGGCTTCGGCGTAGAAGCCCATGTCTGCCGTGCCGCGTGGCAGCGCCGACAGCCACTGCATGCCCTGCAGCACCCGCCCCACCACCGTGATGTTCAGGTCCAGCCCGCGCGGTGCCTGCCCGATCACCGCATACAGCTCGCTGCCGTTGCTGCTGTCGACCGCCATGTCGCGTCCGGCACCGAGCGTGCCGTAGCAGTGCGCCAGCCATGCCCGGCCGCTGCGCGGGTCGGCCGCCACCGGCATGCCGTCGACGAAACCGGTGACCGGCGCCCAGCCATCGACGTCCGGCAAGCGGGTGAGCGGCAGTCCCTTCAACGGGACCGAGAACTCCGCCGGCAGCTTCTTCGTCGCGCTGCCCAGCGATTTTGCCCGCTCGGGGGCCTCGGCATCCGGGTCGCCCCACTGCGCGACGTAGTTGTCCTGCACCCGCAGCACGGCGAGTCCGTCGTAGAAGCCCTCGTGCGCCAGCGTGCGGATGTTGGCCGCGTGCTGCGGCGCGAAGCGCGGGGCCAGCTCGATGATGACCGGGCCGCTGCGCGGATCGGCCAGTTCGAGCACCAGCGTGTTGGCAGGATCCAGCGGGCGCCAGTCGCCGGGCGCCGATCGCTCGATGACCTGGGCGGCGGTCAGCGCCGGCGCGGCACCCGCATCGATTGCAGCGAGGACAACGACAAGGCAAGCCACTGAAGCGAAGAGACGGCTTGAAGGCATGGTCGGGGTTTCGGCGAGTGGGTGGCAGCCACGATAGCAGCCCGGGCTGCGCGTCAGGGCCGTGGCCGATGCCACCACCACCGCCTCGCCGCCAGCAGCGCCGCCATCGCGTAGGCCACCGCGCTGGCGGCCAGCGCCCACCGGGCACCGAACGTGCCGGCAAACCAGCCTCCACCGAGCGCACCCGCCACGATGCCGACGTGGCCGACGGTGCGGATGCCGGCATCCACGCGGGCCAGCCGGTCCGCGGACACCAGCGTCTGCCGCAGCGTGCGGTCGTGGATGTCGTGCACCGTGTGCCCGCCGTCCCCGATGACCTGCTGGCCGATCAGCAGCGCGGCGGCCAGCAGCCCCGCGATCTCTGCCAGCGGCAGCAGGCCGTTCCCGAGTGCAAGCAAGGCGAGCCCGATGGCCATCGCGCGCCCGCTGCCGAAGCGGCGCCCGAGCGCAGGCGACAGCGCCCCAGCGGCCACCGCCCCCAGCGCGCCGGTCGCGAAGATCAGGCCCAGGGTGCCGGTGCCGAAGGCCAGGTCGCGCGAGACGAAGATCATGTAGCTGGTGCCCGCGATGCCCATGCCCACGCTGGACAGCAGCTGGGTGACGGCCAGGGCGCGCAGCGATCCATCGTGGGCGATGGTGCGCAGGCCGTCATGCGCTTCGGCGGCGATCTGTCGCCAGCCCGCGACGGCCTGTGCAGCCGGCTCGCTGCGCACCGCGGGCGCGTGGTCGATGCCGCGCAGGCAGAGCGCCGATGCCAGGTAGCTCGCCGCATCGACGGCCAGTGCCAGCACCGCACCGGCGCCCTGGTAGAGCCAGCCACCCAGGGCGAAGGCGACGGTCTCCGACAAGGTGGTGCCGATCGACAGCTGCGCATTGCCGGTCGACAGCTGGTCGGCGGCGATGCGTTGCGCCATCCACGCCGAGCGCGCCAGCTCGAAGGCCACCGTCAGCAGCCCGCCGGCGGCCGCCGCAACGGCCAGCATCCAGAACGTCACCTGCCCGGCATGCGCCAGCCCGGCCAGCAGCATCAACAGCGCTGCGCGCGCGACGTCGGTGCACAGCATCACGGTTCGCTTGCGCCATCGGTCGACCAGCGTGCCCAGCAGCATCGCGCCGGCGGCGCCGGCGGCCACGTCGGCCATCAACAGCCAGCCCATCTGCAGGGGAGTCGCGTGCAGGCCCAAGGCCGCCAGCCATGGAATGGCCAGGCGGCTGAGCATCGATCCGAAGTTGGAGACGAACTCGGCGGCGAGGACGCGATGGAAAGGGGAGACGCGCATGGGCGGCGCATTGTCGCCGCCCAGTGTCGCGAGGAAATCCGATGCGGGTCAGCGATGCCCGTCCCAGTCGCGGCGGTCGTGATCGCGATCGCGCCAGTCGCGGCCCGGGCCATAGTACGGAGCCGGTTCGACCACCACCGTGCGTTGGCGGTACCCGCGGGGCGGCACGACGATGCAGGCGCTGAGCAGCTGCGTCACGGCGACGATGCCGACCAGGCCCAGCATGCGGCGGTTCAGAATGCGTTTCATCGTGGTCTCCTGTGGGCCGGACAGCGGCCCTGCAACGACAACGGGTGCCGTCGCGACGATGTTGACGCCCGCACGTTGCTGCGAGGTAAAGGCCGCGTATCCGCGTGTTCCCGGCGCCGCTATCCGACGCTCCGCACCGGCTGGGCGCGCCGTTGCCGTTCCAGCATCCACAGCAGGTAGGCCACGATCGCGACGTTCAGCAGCAGCGTCGCGACACGCAGCGCGCTCACGCGCTGCAGCAGCTCGTAAAGTTCCACCGGCACGTAGATGGCGCCACCGGCCGCGCCCAGCCAGGCGGCCCAGCGGTAGCCGTGCCACAGGCCGTAAGCCTCGGCCAGCCGCACGCTCGCATACAGCGCGGCCAGGCCTGCGAACAGCCACAGCCGCGCATCGGTCAGCTGCGTGCTGGCTTCCAGGAAGATGTGCGGAAAGTGCCGGTCCGGGTCGAGGTGCAGCCCGGCGATCAGCGCCTCGGCCAGGTGCCGCACGTCGCGATGCAGCAGCGACAGCAGGCCGAAGCCGCCGGCCAGCACCGCCACGCCCTTGACGGCCTCGAACACCGCGACGGCCTGCATCGTGCGCGGCGGGTGGTTCGTGCTGCTCATGACGTCAGGGGACGCGCGGCCGGCGCGTCGATCACCAGGTCGCTCAGCGGCTGCGCGACGCAGGGCAGGATGAAGCCCTGCTGCTTCTCTTCGGCGCTGAGGCCGGGCCACTCGATCGGGTACTGGATGCGCCCGCTGACGAGCTTGCAGATGCAGGCGCGGCAGGTGCCGTTGCGGCATGAACTGGGCAGCCGCACGCCGGCCCGCTGCGCCGACTTGACGAGCCCCTGCAGCGGCGGTGCCTCGAAACGGTAGCCGCCGGGCTCGACCCAGGCCTGGAATGGCGGCGCGTCCTCCACGCTCATGCGTCGCCGCCTTCGTGCAGGAACCTCACCTTCACCTTGCGCCCCTTCAGCTTGCCCTGGTTGAGGCGTTGCAGCGCCTGCCTGGCGATCGCGCGGTCCACGGCGACGTAGGTCGAGAATTCGCCAACCTGGATCTTGCCGACCTGCGCGGCCGTGAAGCCGGCCTCGCCGGTCAGCGCACCCAGCACGTCGCCCGGGCGGATCTTCTCCTTGCGCCCGCCGAGGATCTGCAGCGTCAGCATCGGCGCGGTCAGCGGGCCGGAGCCGGTCGGCGTCAACTCCGACAACGGGTGCCATTCGGATTCGCGCCCCTGCACCTGCTCGATCTGGCCGACGCGGCCCATCTCGTCCATGCTCGCGAGACTGAAGGCCCAGCCGTCCTCGTCGCCGCGGCCGGTGCGGCCGATGCGGTGCGTGTGCACCTCGGGGTCGGGCGTGATGTCGACGTTGATCACCGCTTCGAGCTGCGCGATGTCCAGGCCGCGCGCGGCCACGTCGGTGGCCACCAGCACCGGGCAGCTGCGGTTGGCGAACTGCACCAGCACCTGGTCGCGGTCGCGCTGCTCCAGGTCGCCGTGCAGCGCGAGGGCCTGCACGCCTTGCGCGTTCAGCACGTCGACCAGGTCGCGGCACTGCTGCTTGGTGTTGCAGAAGGCGATCGTGCTGGCCGGGCGGAAGTGGTGCAGCAGCAGGCCGACCGCATGCAGGCGCTCGTCGTCCTTCACCTCGTAGAAGCGCTGGCGGATCTTGGCCGCGGCGTGCTGCTCGGCCAGCTTGACCTCGCGCGGCTCGCGCAGGAACTGCTGGCTCAGCTTGGCGATGCCGTCGGGGTAGGTGGCCGAGAACAGCAGCGTCTGGCGCTGCTTCGGGCAGCGCTTGGCCACCGCGACGATGTCGTCGAAGAAGCCCATGTCGAGCATGCGGTCGGCTTCGTCGAGCACCAGCGTGTTCAGCGCGGCCAGCGACAGCGTCTCGCGCTCGAGGTGGTCGAGGATGCGCCCCGGCGTGCCGACGACGATGTGGGCGCCGTGCTCCAGGCTCGCGATCTGCGGGCGCATCGTCGCGCCGCCGCACAGCGTCAGCGTCTTGACGTTGTCTTCGGCGCGCGCGAGGCGGCGGATCTCCTGCGTGACCTGGTCGGCCAGCTCGCGCGTCGGGCACAGCACCAGGGCCTGCACCTCGAAGCGCTTCGCGTCCAGCCGCGCCAGCAATGCCAGCGCGAAGGCGGCGGTCTTGCCGCTGCCGGTCTTGGCCTGCGCGATCAGGTCGTGGCCGGCCAGCGCGATCGGCAGGCTGGCCGCCTGGATCGGCGTCATGGTCTCGTATCCGAGGCGCGACAGGTTCTCGAGGGTCGCGGGCGACAGCGGCAGCTGGCTGAACGGAAGGCTCTGGGTCATGGCCCGATTATCGGTGGCGAGACAAGAGCGCTGATCCAGGCCTGCTATTGATTGCCTTGTCCTGGATCTGGGTGCCCAGGTGGGAGCTGCATGGCCATGTACGGGCCTATTGCTGTCCTGATGGTCGCAACGTGGCGCGCAGCGGCGCTGACGGCCTCGCACTGCTCCTTCCTGCGTTGAGCGTGCGGCTCCTCGGAGCGGGGCGCAAGGCGTGCAGGGGCTGATTTTCTTCTCAGGTCTGAGGTTCGTGTGAATTCCATGGAGCGGGCACAGTTGCGGACAAAGGTCTGCACTGAGTGCCCACGCCAGGCAGTTCGTTCCTGGTTAACGGTGTGCCGCCATTCTGGTCAGCAGCGTCTTGACGTTCGACTCCGCCGACAACCGCTGCGACAGGTACTCGGCCAGCCGCACATGCTGGCTGAACACCACGTTGAAGCGCAGGTGCGGGTCGCCGGCGCCGTCGGCCATGAAGGTCGCGCCGCGCGCCAGCAGGATGCCGTTGCGGTAGGCGTCCTTCACCAGTTCGTCGATGTCGACACCGTGTGGCACCGTGCCCCACAGGAAGAGGCCGCCTTCGCCGGGGTGGTCGAGCAGCACGCCGGCCTGGCGCAGCTGCCGCGTCGCCAGCCCGCGCGCGGTGGCCAGCTTCTGCTGCAGCCGATCGAGGTGCTTGCGGAAGCGGCCGGTCGACAACAGTTCGAGCAGCACGTGCTCGTTGAGCGCGGCCGTCGTCAGCACCGACAGGATCTTCTCGCGCAGCAGCGGCTTCAGCCACTTCGGCTCGGCGGCGATGTAGCCCAGGCGCAGTGCCGGGCTCAGCGCCTTGCAGAAGCTGGAGTAGTAGATGACGTTGCGCAGCTCGGACAGCTGCGCCAGCCGCGTCGCATGGCCCGGGTGGAAGTGGCCTTGCACGTCGTCCTCGGCGACCAGGAAGCCGTGCCGCTCGGCCAGCCCGAGCACGCGGTGCAGGTTGGCCGCGCTGCTGCCCCAGCCGGTCGGGTTGTGCAGCACGCTCTGCACGAACATCAGGCGCGGCCGGTGCTCGATGCAGGCGGCCTCGATCTGCGCCAGGTCGGGGCCGTCGGGCCGCCGCGTGATGGGCACGATGCGCACGCCCATCTCGCGCAGCCGGCCGAACAGCAGGAAGTAGCCGGGGTTCTCGACCATCACCGCGTCGCCCGGCTGCAGGAAGCTGCGGCAGATCAGGTCGATCGCATGCGTGCCGCCGAAGGTGGTGAGCACGCGGCTCGCGTCGACCGCGATGCCCTGGCTGCGCATCAGTGTCGCGATGCGCTCGCGCAGCTCGGGCAGGCCCTGTGGCGGACAGCGCGCCGCCATGCCGCCGTGGGCGCGTGCCAGCCCGCGCTGCACGGCGGTCGCGGGGATCGCGTCTTCGAGCCACGACACCGGCAGCGCACCGCTGCTGGCCGGCAGCACGCCGGCCCGCTGGTCGTGCGCCTGCTGCACCAGCCACACCGGTTCCTGCTCTTCACCGGCTTCGAGCAGGGCCTGGAACGGCTGCTGCGCCGCGGTCTCGCAGACGAAGAAGCCGGCGGTGCCGCGCGAGTCGATCAGCGCTGCCGCGACCAGCCGGTCGTAGGCGGTGACGACGGTGTTGGGGCTGACACTCAATTGCTTTGCGAGCGTGCGGATCGACAGCAGCTTGGCGCCGGCGGACAGCTGGCCGCCTTCGATCAGCGCACGCAGCCGGCTCTCGATCTGGTCGGCCAGCGGCACGGTCGAATCGCGGTCGAGGGTGAACACGGTGCAGGTCTCCGGATCGCTCAGCGCGTCAGCAGCAACACGGCCAGCACCGCGAGCGAGCCTGCCATGATGGCATTGAACGCCTCGCGGCGGCCCGGCCGCGTCAGCACGCGGCGCAGGCCGGCGCCGAACAGCGCCCACAGCGAGATGCACGGGAAGTTGATGCCCAGCGTCACCGCCATCACGAGCAGCGCGCCGGCCGCGGTGCTCATGTCGCTCGGCATGAAGACGGTGGCGAGGGTCACCGACTTGAGCCAGGTTTTCGGGTTGACGAACTGGAAGGCGACCGCCTCGGTGAACGACAGCGGGCTGGCGAGTTCCGCGCCGAAGACGATCGGCGTCGTCAGCTTCCAGGCCATCCACAGCAGGTAGAGCGATCCGGCCACGCGCAGTGTGTCGTGGATCACCGGGTGCTGGGCCAGCACCGCGCCCAGGCCCATGCAGGTCACCCAGGTCTGGATGCCGTTGCCGACGTTGACGCCCAGCAGGTGCGGCAGCGTGCGGCGGTAGCCGAAGTTCGCGCCCGAGGTGGTCAGCAGGATGTTGTTCGGGCCCGGCGTGATCGACATCAGCAGCGAGTAGGTCAACAGGGGCAAGAGGTCGTTCATCGGAAGCTCCTTCAGCGTGAAGACGAGCTTAGGAACAGGCCCTGGCGGCGTGAAGCTACAGGCGTGCGGCTGCGGCCGGTCACTGTATCAACCCGCGGGGCCGCACAGTTTCAAGCAGGGCGCGCCGCGTTAGGCTGTGCGCACCCGAACCGGAGACCAGACCATGGACTTGCCCCTGTCCCTGCCCATTTCCTACCGCGACGTCGAGATCGCCGCCGGCCATCTGCAGGGCGTTGCGCACCGCACGCCCGTCGTCACCTCGCGCACCGCCGACCAGCGCACCGGCGCGCAGGTCTTCTTCAAGTGCGAGAACCTGCAGCGCATGGGCGCGTTCAAGTTCCGCGGCGCCTACAACGCGCTGGTGCAGCTGGATGCCGAACAGCGCCGCCGCGGCGTCATCGCGTGGTCGTCCGGCAACCACGGCCAGGCGATCGCGCTGTGCGCCAGCCTGCTGGGCATGCCGGCCGTGGTCGTGATGCCGCAGGACGCCCCCGCGCTGAAGATCGCCGCGACGCGCGGCTACGGTGCCGAGGTGGTGCTGTACGACCGCTACCGCGACGACCGCGAGGCGATCGGCAAGCGGCTGAGCGAGGAGCGCGGCCTGGCGCTGGTGCCGCCCTACGACCATCGCCTCGTGATGGCCGGGCAGGGCACGGCGACGCTGGAATTGATCGACGAAGTGGGCCCGCTGGACGCGCTGTTCGTCTGCGTCGGCGGCGGCGGGCTGATCAGCGGCAGCGCGACGGCGGCCAACCACCTGTCGCCGCAGTGTGCCGTGTACGGCGTCGAGCCCGAAGCCGGCAACGACGTGCAGCAGGCGTTCCGCACCGGCGAACGCGTGCACATCCCCGTGCCGCAGACGATTGCGGATGCGGCGCAGACCCAGCAGGTCGGCGCGCTGACCTTTCCGGTGATCCGCCAGCGGGTGCGCGACATCCTGACCGTCAGCGATGCCCAGCTGGCGCGCACGATGCGCTTCTTCGGCGAGCGGCTGAAGCTGGTCGTCGAACCCACCGGCTGCCTGGGCGCGGCGGCGGTGCTGGAGAACCTGCTGCCGCTGGCCGGAAAGCGCGTCGGCGTGATCGTCAGTGGCGGCAACATCGACCTGTCGCGCTATGGCGAACTGGTGGCCCAGGCATGAGGCCGGTGCGCACGCTGCAGGGAAGCTGCCATTGCGGCGCGGTCAGGTTCGCGATCGAGACCGATTTTCCGGAGCTGACCACCTGCGATTGCTCGATCTGCCGGCGCAAGAACGCGCTGATGGTGAAGGTGCACGAGAGCCGGTTCACATTGCTGGCCGGTGCGGATGCRCTGACGGAGTACCGGTTCCACACCCGCACGGCCCGCCACTTCTTCTGCCGGACCTGCGGCATCTACCCGTTCCACCGCAAGCGCGTGACGCCCGATTTCGTCGGTGTCAACGTGTTCTGCCTGGAAGGCTTCGATCCGGCCGGCATCCCGGTGCGGGCGACGGCGGGGGCGGYGATGGCCTGAGGCCTCAAGTCCGCGCCGCGCCGGCCGATAAGCACGGATCACCGGAAGAGCGAGGCCCTGCCCATGTCCACCCCCTTTTCCATCGGCCTGTCCGGCCTGAACGCCGCCCAGCTGCGGCTCGACACGGCCGCCCACAACGTCGCCAATGCCCAGACGCCGGGCTTCCAGCGCCAGCAGGTGGTGCAGCAGGCGGTTGCGGACGGCGGCGTTCAGGCCGAGGTCTCCGCGCAGCGCCTGCCGGGCGGCTCGCTCGAGGCGGACGCCGTCGAGCAGATGTCCGCGGCCTACAGTTTCAAGGCCAATGTGCGCACCTTGCAGGTGCAGGACGAGGTGTTGGGGTCGCTGCTGGACATCCGCGTGTGACGTCACGACATCTTCCAACACGTTCTCTTTTCGTTTCTTAACGTCAACCAACAGTCAACAAGTCCCGTTGTGGACGCAAGCCGGGCGACAGCCGGGCCAGCTTCAGGAAGTCGGGCCGAACGACTTCCACTCCATTTCGGGATACACCATGACCAAGTCTCTGATCGTCGCCGCCGTCCTGTCCGCTTTCGCCGTGGGCTCGTTCGCTCAAGGCACCGCCGCTGCCGCCGCTGACACCAGCGCTTCCGCGCCGGCCAAGAAGGGCACCCACAAGAAGCACAAGGCCGAGAAGAAGGCCGCTGCCGCTGCGCCGGCTGCTTCCGCCGCCAAGTAATCAGGCCCGACCTGACACGAAGAAGCCGGGCTTGCCCGGCTTTTTTTCGCCCGGCCGGCGCGGATTTCGTGTCCTTGTGCATGCGCCGGCCGCATTTCGCGCACGCTGTGCGCATCGGGTTGTCAGGCAATGCCTGTCAAGCCTGTCGGACGTACCGCTCGCACTGACGCAGGGATTGGAATTTATCCGACCCCCCGGAGCGAGTGGCACCGACAGCGAGATTGACGGACACGGCCTAATCTTCATTCATCGAGTCTGGGTTTCATCAGGTCGACGACCGATCCCAGGCCAGGTTGCTCCTCGGAGGCTGACATGAGCTCTACTTCGCAAACCGCCCGCTACGAGATCCGGTTCCAGTCGCTGTTCAACGAAGGCCGTGCGCTGGCCTTCCCGTGCGATGCCGACGGGCACGTGCAGATGGATGCTCTCAGCGATCGTGCCCGCACCAACTACCTGTATGCCCGCGCTGTCGTCGGCCGCGAATACGCGACGCCGGCCGTGATGCGCAGCGATCTGCACTGATCCCGCCCGGCCGCGCACTTCGCGGCCCGTTCACTTGCCGGCAATCCCCAGCAACTCCACCTCGAACTGCAAGGTGGCATTCGGCGGGATCACGCCACCGGCCCCCGCCGCTCCGTAGGCGATGTCAGGCGGGCACACCAGATGGGCCTTGCCGCCGACCTTCATGCGCTGCACGCCCTCGGTCCAGCACTTGATCACCCGGTTCAACGGAAACTCCGCCGGCTCCTTGCGCGCGTACGAGCTGTCGAACTCCTTGCCGTCGGCCAGCGTGCCGCGGTAGTGGACCCGGACACGGTCGGTGGCCGCCGGGCTCGCACCGGTGCCTTCCTTCAACGAGCGATACACCAGGCCGCTGGCCGTGACGACCGCGCCGGGCTGCTTGGCGGCGCTGGCCGCCAGGTCGGCCTGCGCCAGCGCCGAGAAGCTCACCACACCGGCTGCAAGGGCACACAAGACTGTCTTCAAGCCGCAACTCCCGAGGGTTGAATGGGGCCGCCATCATCGCCGAAAAGCACGGGCGCCTGCGGCGTTTGGTGCAATGTGACGCAGTCGGAACACGGCCTTACGTGTCTCACTGCAAACCGCTGTTTTCGGTCTCCTGACACATGACCCTCTGGTTACGGTGGGTACGCAGCGATGTGCTGCGCCACACAGGCGGTATCCCCACTGTCTGCCTTCGCCATGACAACCGTCTCCCTGAGCTTCACCGTTTCACTGGCCGTTACTGCCGATGACGTGCGCGATGCGTGTGCGGTACGTGCCGACGCCTACGCCCACCACGTGCCGTGCCTGCACGACGCCCTGACTCGTCCCGATGTCCAGGATGGGCAGCGCGGTACCGCGATCGTGCTGTGCCGCGACAAGGACACCGGCCGGGCCATCGGCACCGCCCGCATCCAGCGCAACGCCTCGGCGCCGCTGCGCCTCGAAAGCACGGCGGTGTTGCCGCCGTGGCTCGCCGAGCAACCGCGCGCGGAAGTCTCGCGCTTGGCCGTCCTGCCGGGCGCCGCGCCATTGACGCGGCTCGCGCTGATGAAGGCAGGCTACCTGTACTGCCTGGCGAGCCAGGTCCGCTGGATGGTCATCGGCGCGCGCAGCGACGCGCTCGTGCGCATCTACCAGGGCCTGGGCTTCCGCGACGTGCCGGGCCCGGATGGCAGCGTCCTGCGGGGGCAGGCCGACAACGTTCCCTTGCGGATCCTGGCCTTCGACATCGCCACCGCCGAGCGCACCTGGCTGGCGTCGGGCCATGGCCTGTACTCGTTCATGTTCGAGACCTACCATCGCGATCTCCAGCTGTTTCCGGAAGATCGCGTTCCATGCCGGGTCGGCGAGGTCCGGCAGGCCGCCTGACCTGCAGCCCGGCCTGGGTCGACGAACCACCGCCCCACAGCGCCAGCACCCGCGTCAGCTCCTCGCGCGTGAACGGCTTGGCGATGAAATCGTCCATGCCGGCATCGACGCAGGTCCGCCGGTCCTCGTCGGCCGACGTGGCCGTCATCGCGACGATGGGCACGTGCTGCAGACCGAGCGTGCGCTCCTGCGCGCGGATCTCACGCGCCGCGGCCTGGCCGTCCATCACCGGCATGCGGCAGTCCATCAGCACCAGGTCCGGCCGCTCGGTCTCGCGCAGTGCACGTCCGACGGCGTCGCGTCCGTTGTCGACGCGCTCGTGCGCTATCCCCAGTTGCTGCAGGTACGCCGCGATGATCATCGTGTTGACCTCGTCGTCCTCGGCCACCAGCACGCGTCGCAGGCCGATGCCGGTGTCGCTGTCCGCCGCAACGGTCTCGGCCGGGTCGTGCGGGGGCGACGCGGCGGGCAGGCGCGCGGTGAACACGAAGCGCGAACCGACGCCGGGCTTGCTGTACAGCACCAGCTCACCGCCCATGGCCGTCGCCAGCTCGCGCGCGATCGTCAGGCCCAGCCCGGCGCCATCGTTCAGCGGTGCGTCGCGATCGCTCGGCCGCAGCTGGTGGAAGGCATCGAACACGTGGATCTGGTCGGCCGGGGCGATGCCGGGGCCGGTGTCGATGACCTCGATCTCGACCATGTCGGGCGATGTACCGCGCGCCAGGCGCAACTCGATGTAGCCGCTGCGGGTGAACTTGATCGCGTTGCCGAGCAGGTTGTGCAGCACCTGCCGCAGCCGGGCCGCATCGCCCATCACCCAGCTCGGGCGCGGGAAGCTGTGGCTGAGCGAGAAATCCAGGCCCTTGTCGGCGGCCCGCACCGCGAACACGTCGGCGACCAGGCCTGCCTGCGTGACCAGGTCGAAGACCTCGTGGCGGATCGCCAGGTGGCCGGTCTCGATGCGCGAGATGTCGAGCAGGTCGTTGATCAGCCCGAGCAGGTGCATGCCGGACGACTCGATCAGTTCGACGCGATGCTGCACGGCCGGATCGCCCGCATCGAGATGCAGCAGGCGTGCGACGCCCAGGATGCCGTGCAGGGGAGTGCGCAGTTCGTGGCTGATGTTCGCGAGGAACTGCGTCTTCACCTCCATCTGCTGCTCCATCATCCGCACCGCGGCGGCCTTCTCGTGGGCGAGTTCCTGGGCCTGCATGCGCAGCAGGATGCTGGCCGTGAGCCGCTGCTGGCCTCCTTTCGACGTGAGCAGCTGCAGGCCGAGCAGCATCAGCACGCCCAGGCTGCCCACGATGCCGACCTCGTCGCCGCGCAGCGCCAGGCCGGTGGCGGTGGGCACGATGATCGGCGCCACGTAGGCGGCGGTGGCGAGCAAGCGGGCCTGCAGTCCGAAGGTGGCGACGCAGGTGACGCTGGCGAGCGCCGCGGCGACGAAAGATGCCACCTGGACCGGCTGCGACATCATCCAGAAGCCGGCCACGCCCCACACCGAGCCGTCGAGTGCGAGCAGGCCATAGGTCAGCCGGCGCCAGCCGCGCGTTGCGGGCTGCCCGGCGCGGGCATGCAGTTGCGCGAACAGGATCCGCAGCGTGGCGACCGCCAGCTTGGCGACGATCCAGGCGTCCAGCCAGGCCTCGGGGGTCGATCCCGACCAGTAGACCGCCAGCAGCATCGCGAACGCGGTGGCCACGAGCGTGCCGGYCCGGGTGTGCAGCAGCACCATGCGCAGCAACTCGGCCTCGATGTGTTCGGCGCGTGCCGCGTCCGGCGGCTGCGCCGGCACCATCGGATCCATCCCGGCATGGGTGGTACTGCGGCTGGAAGTGCGATGCCTGGCCACATGTGTCTCCCTGAGCGCAGTATGACGCCCGCCATCCCCGTCGGAACGCATTGAAACATGCGGGATTGCCGAAACCCGGAGCGGGCGGCCGGCATGGCGCTTCGTACACTGGGGGCCTGCTCCGATTGCTTCCCCGATGACCATCCTGCTGGCGCCCATGGAAGGGCTGCTCGACTTCACGCTGCGCGACGTGCTGACGCGGGCCGGCGGCATCGACCGCTGCGTCTCCGAGTTCATCCGGGTCACCGGGACACTGCTTCCGGAGCGCGTGTTCACGCGCATCGTGCCGGAGCTGCGGCACGGCGGGCGCACGCCGTCCGGGGTGCCGGTCAGCGCGCAGCTGCTGGGATCGGATCCGGTGTGCCTGGCCGAGAACGCCGCGCGCCTGGCATCGCTCGGGCCTGCCGGGATCGATCTCAACTTCGGCTGTCCGGCGAAGGTCGTGAACCGGCACGGCGGCGGTGCGGCCCTGCTGGACGATCCTGCGCTGCTGGCGCGCATCGTCGAGGCGGTACGGCGTGCCGTGCCGGCGCAGCTGCCGGTGACGGCGAAGATGCGGCTCGGCTTCAACGACGATGCGCGCGCGGTCGAATGCGCGCAGGCGATCGCCGGGGGCGGGGCCGCCGAACTGGTCGTGCATGCGCGCACCAAGGCCCACGGCTACCGGCCGCCGGCCTACTGGGAGCGCATCCACGACGTGCGCATGGCCGTCGGCATCCCGGTCATCGCCAACGGCGAGATCTGGAGCGTGGCCGACGCGATCCGCTGCCGCGAAGTGTCCGGATGCAGCGCGTTGATGATCGGGCGTGGGCTGGTAGCCGATCCAGGCCTGGCGCTGGCGATCCGCGGTAGCGATGCAGCCATCGGGTGGGTGCAGCTGCAGCCGCTGCTGCTGCGCTTCTGGGACCTCGTCGCCGGTCATGTCGATGCGCGTCATCGCGCGGGACGGTTGAAGCAGTGGCTGAACTACCTGAGGCGCCGCCACCCCGAGGCGCAGGCAGCGTACGACCAGGTGCGTACCGTCAACGACGCACATGTCATCGAGCAGCACCTGCGGGCCTGGTGCGAAACCGGTTCGCCGCCCGGGCGGGCGGCGGGTCACACACCCGAACACGCACGACACGCCGAGCTCGCGCAGGCCACCGCATAATCGGCAGCCCACAGAAAGGACACCGCCCGTGAAACGCTCGACCCTGAACCTGCTGTTGACCGTCTTGATGATTCCAATGCTGCATGCCTGCGGCGGCAACAGCGAGGAAGACCAGGGCTCCGTGCGGCTGGTCAACGCGACCACGAATTTCGGCGCGCTCGATGCCTACCGCGACGACACCGGCATGGTCAACACCATCGCCTCCGGCACCGCGAGCGGCTATGCGAACCTCGACAAGGATTCCTACACCTTCAAGATCGCCAAGAGCGGACTGGGCACCACGGCTGCTTCGGTGACGGGGGATGTGTCCGACAGCAACCACTACGCGCTGGTGGCCTATGCCACCGGCAGCTCGCTGCAGGTCAGCTACCTGGGCGAAGACGAGACCGCGCCGAGTTCGGGCCAGGCCAAGCTGCGCTTCATGAACACCGCCAGCGTCGAGGCCGGCAGCGTCGACATCTACGTCGGCCACACCGCCTGCAGCGCACTCACGTCGACCGACATCGCGGCGGCGTCCGCGGTGTCGACCGCGGCCGTGACCGGCTTCACCGCGTTCACGGCAGGGACCTACAGCGTCTGCGTGACGGCCGCTGGCAGCAAGACCGACGTGCGGCTCGACATCCCGGCGCTGCCGCTGGGCAACCAGCAGATCGGCACCCTGGTGCTGACGCGCAGCACCAGCGGCGTGCTGGTGCACGGCCTGCTCCTCAACCAGCAGGGTTCGCTGGACGCGCATGCCAACCTGTCGGGCCGCGTGCGCGTGGTGGCCAACCCGCTGGCCGGCGCCACGACGACCACCGTGGCCAACGGCACGACGCTCAGCAGCCTCGCCCCTGCCGCCTCGATCGGCGGCTACAAGCTGGTGACCGCCGGCGCGCTGACCGTGACGGTCAATGGCGCTGCGGTCGATGCCGGTGGTGCCACGGTGACGGCCGGCACCGACATGACCTTGCTGGTCACCGGCAACGTGGCGTCGCCAACCTTGTCGGTGATCCCGGACGACAACACGCTGTCGACCAGCACCTCGCAGCCGGTCAAGCTGCGGCTGGTCAACGGCGTGAACGGATTGACCTCGAGCGTGACCATGACGCTGGAGAGCGACGTGATCGGCGATGACGTCGCCTTCGGAACCGCCTCGGCCCCCGTCACCGTGGGTGCCACCACCGAGAACGTCGACATCGCGGTCACCAACGGATCGACGGTGCTGTTCACGACCCAGCAGACCCTGTCGGCCAACAAGGTGTACACGGTGTTCCTGCTGGGCGACACCAGCACGGTCACCACGTCCAGCAAGTTCCGCTCGGACCGCTGAGGCCACGCCGGCCTGGTGCCGGGCTCGCGCCCCGGCGCGGGTTTCTGCTCCCCCGGGACACCCCGTCCCGGGGGAGCTTTCCGACATCGTTGCAGCTATAGTGAAACGCATCCGGAGGGTGCGTTGATGTATGCAGTACGCGCGTTCAGGACCGTCGAAATCCTGATGGTCGAGGACAACCCGGGCGACGTTCGCCTGACGCGCGAAGCGCTGCGACAAAGCGATCTCGATCTTCGCCTCCACCACGTCGAGGACGGCGTCGCCGCGATGCATTTCCTGCATCGGCGGGCACCCCATGAAGCGGCGCCGCGACCGGACGTCGTGCTGCTCGACCTGAACCTGCCGCTGATGGACGGGCGCGCCGTGCTGGCGGCCATGAAGTCGGACCCCGTGTTGCGCTCCATCCCGGTGATCGTGCTGACGACCTCGCATGCCGAGGTCGACGTGGAGCGCGCCTACGACCTGCAGGCGAGCTGCTTCGTCATCAAGCCCGCCGACCTGCACGAGTTCAACCGGGTGGTGCAGAGCATCGAGCACTTCTGGTTCAAGACGGTTCGTCTGCGCACGCGGGAGCAGGCGGCATGAGCGGCACGCTGAAGCTGTTGCTGATCGAGGACAGCCGGGCCGATGCCCGGTTGATCGAGGAGATGCTGCGCCGCACCCACATCGACGACTTCGTGCTGAGCTGGTTCGAGCACCTCGACGACGGCGTGCAGGCCTTGCGCAGCCAGGAGTTCGACGTGCTGCTGCTGGACCTCGGCCTGCCGGGCAGCTGGGGCATGGAAACCCTGCAGCAGCTGATGGCGCAAGGCGTGCGGGTGCCGGCGCTGGTGGTGATGAGCGGGCTGTCCGACGAGGCGGTGGCGCTGCAGGCGATCCAGTCGGGCGCGCAGGATTACCTGGTCAAGGGACAGGTCACGGCCGACCTGCTGTCGCGCACGATTCGCTATGCGATCGGGCGCCGCCAGGCCGAAGACGCACTGCGCCAGGCACATGACAAGCTGGAAGTCAGGGTGCAGGAGCGCGCCGCCGAACTGGCGACGGCCGTCCAGGCGCTGCATGTCGAGATCGAGGAACGCGCGCGCGCCCAGGAGGCGCTGCGCCAGCACCGCGATCATCTCGAGGACCTGGTGCAGGCGCGCACCGGGGAATTGGTGGTCGCCCGCGACCGGGCCGAAGTGGCGAACCGGGCCAAGAGCGCGTTCCTGGCCGCGATGAGTCACGACCTGCGCACGCCGCTGAACGGCGTGCTGGGCTTTGCCCAGCTGCTGCAATGGGACAAAGGCCTCAGCGAACGGCAGCGGTCCGCCGTCGGGGCCATCCGCCAAAGCGGCGAGCACCTGCTGACGCTGATCAACGACATCCTCGACCTGGCGAAGATCGAGGCCGGAAAGTTCGAGCTCTGCCCGACCGTGTTCGAACTGCGCCCCTACCTGCAAGGCCTGGTCGAAGTGGTCGGCGTGAAGTCGGCGCTGAAGCCACAGCTGCGCCTGGCGGGAGATTTYGCGCCGAAGCTGCCAGCGACGTTCAAGGCGGACGAGAAGCGCCTGCGGCAGGTGCTGTTGAACCTGCTCGACAACGCGGTCAAGTTCACCGAGCGCGGCGACGTGGTGTTGCGTGTCGAGCCGCTGGATGGCCGGTGCGTCCGCTTCGAGGTGCAGGACAGTGGCGCCGGCATGGCGCAGGACCAACTGGCCCGGCTGTTCCAGCCCTTCGAGCAGGTGGGCAACCTCGAGGACCGCAACCGCGGCACCGGGCTCGGCTTGGCGATCAGCCGCCAGTTCGTGCGCTTGATGGGCAGTGACATCCAGGTCCGCAGCACCCAGGGCAGCGGAACCCGTTTCTGGTTCGAGCTCGCTTGCGAGCCCGCTTCCGGCGATGTGCCGCAGGTGCCGGGCGAACGGCGCACCGTGACGGGCTATGCCGGGCAGCGGCGCCGGATCCTGATCGTGGACGACGTGCCGACCAACCGCGCGCTGCTGGTCGATGCGCTGGGCAGCCTGGGATTCGAACTCGGCGAAGCCGGCGACGGGGAGGAAGCGCTCGACATGATCGACCGGCTGCCGCCCGACCTGGTGCTGCTGGACATCGTGATGCCGCGGCTGGGTGGCATCGAGACGGTCATGCGCCTGCGCCAACGCAACCCGCTGCTGCCGGTGATCGCGGTATCGGCCAGTGCCACGCTCGACGACAAGGACCGCAGCCTTGCCGCCGGCGCCAGTGCGTTCCTGAGCAAACCGATCAGCCTGCAGGCCCTGCTGGACCAACTCGCTGCGCTGCTGCGCATCGAGTGGGCCGAGGCATAGGGGCGGTCAGCGCAGGATGCTTTGCGTGCGCGCGACGGCTTCCGTCCGGTTGCGCACGTTCATCACCTTGAAGATGCGCGACAGGTAGTTGCGCACCGTGTTCGGCGAGATGTTCAGTTCGGTGGAGATGCGCTTGTTCGGCATGCCCTGGCAAACGCACTTCAGAACGGCGGCTTCCCGCGGTGCCAGGTCGTAGGCGGCGGCGAGGTTTTCTTCCGCATAGTTCTGCTCGCTGGCCTCGATCTCGGGCGTGCCTGCCGTGCGCGACATCTCGTCTTCGGTGGGCATGTACTTGTGGCCGGCCAGCAGCAGCGTCACCGCATGCAGGATGTCGGCCGCCGAGCGCGATTTCGGAATGAAGCCGGAGACGCCGACCGCGACGGCGCTGGAGACGAAACGCCGCGTCGTGTGTGCAGAGAACACCGCGATCGGTGGGCAGGCCGGCAGCTTGCGCAGGTAGACGACACCGTTCAGGTTCGGGCCGATCGGCGACGAGATGCCGAGCAGCACCAGGTCGACCGCTTCGTTCGACAGGATGCTGCGTGCCGTCTGGACATCGCCGGCCGCCAGCGCGATCACCGGCCGCTCCAGCTTGGTCAGCATCAGGCTGATGGCATCCCTGACGATCTCGTGATCGTCGACGATCAAAATCCTTGCTATTCCACTACTGCTTGTCATAACCGCCTCGAAGTTGAAGAGATGAGAGCCGTGTCCCTGTGATATTGGCGTGGCGCTGCTGTCAGGCAGCGTCCTCTTCTGGATGGGGTACCGCGTGTCCCTGCATCCGATGATCAAGCTGCTGTGTGCAGGCAGCATGGGCGTTTCGTGCATCTTGTCTGCACATCCGCCGAGCGGGCAGGGAGCTTGGGGTCGTGGTGCGTTGGGTGTCGACGCACGGTGTTTCGCCGATCGCGCCGCGGCGGATCATCAGCAGGGTGCTCGCGGGCGCTGCGGCGCGGGAGGCCGCGACGGTGCTGCGGGCGCGGGCTGCGTGCCGGGCGCGCAGCCTGTCTTCGCGCCGCCGGGCTTCTGCCAGTTCGCATTGCAGCAGATCGATCTGGCTGCGCGCATCGTCGAGGAATTCTCCGGTGGCGGCGCGTTGCCGGGCCAGTTGCTGCCTCAGCGTGACGACGTGGCGCTCGAAGCGCCGCCGGGCCTGCCACCACAGGGCAAGAAGCGACGGTACCAGCAGCGAGGTGCTGACGAGCAGGGCCAGTGGGTTCATGAGAGCGTTCGATGTCGTGTCCATGGTCGTTCCCGGTAGGGCGAAGCCGATGCGGCTGGTGTGGTTCGATGATCCCGTCGGCACGGCGGTCTGGCTATGTACGAATGCCGCGTGGGGGGCCGTCCAAGGTCAACAAATGCCAACTGCAACGGGTCGCCGAGAAGCACAAGAGTCAGGTTGAACTATCGATCGTTTCGGGGTCCGATACGACCTGTGTTTTGTCAACAATTGACAAGTGACAGATATCCCGCCCACCGTCGGAACGTGCCTGCAGGCAGCGTTCAGGCGGCCTTGTCGAGCGCGCTGCGCACCATCTGGAGCGCCGCCTTCGACTGGAACTGCTCCGCAAGGGCCTGCAGCCGCAGTGCAAAGGGGCGGCATGGCTCGCACGCGGCGGCCACCTGCCCGGCGCGGGTCGCGAGATCCTGCATGTTGCCGACCTGGGCGAGGCGCAGCAGGTCCTCGAGATCGGCACGCGCCGGCAGCGACGCAGCCTCCGCCAGCGCGGCCTTGTGGCCATCGACCGGCAGGGCCGCGATGTCCCACTGCAGGTGCAGCAGCTTGCCGATCTCGTCGACCAGGGCCGACAGCGTGAACGGCTTCGACAGGAAGGCGTCGGCGCCGACATCCAGCGTGTGCTGGTGGTCGGCCGCCGATGCACTGGCCGAGATCGCGATGACGCGCACGTCGCGCAGCGTCGGCAGCTCGCGGATGCGCCGCGTGGTCTCGAAGCCGTCCATCACCGGCATCACGCTGTCCATCAGGATCAGGTCGGGTCGGATGTCCAGTGCACGCTCCAGGCCGGCGGCCCCGTCGGAGGCCTCGAACAGCTCGAAGCCGAGCGACTTCAGGAACATCACCATCGGCCGGCGGTTCGCCTCGGTGTCGTCGATCACGAGCAGCTTGCGGCGCGTGCCGGCGTAGCCGATGACGCTCCGTGCCGCGCGTGGCGCAACGGGTTGCGCGCCCTGGTGGCCGGCGACGAGCGCCAGTTCGAGCTCGAACGAGAAATGGCTGCCCCGTCCGATGCGGCTCTCCACCCGGATGTCGCCGCCCATCAGCGCCACGAGCTGGCGGCTGATGGCCAGGCCCAGGCCGGTGCCGCCGAAACGGCGCTGCACGTTGTCCGCCTGCTCGAACGGCTGGAAGATGGCGTCGAGCTTGCACGGCTCGATCCCGATGCCGCTGTCGTGCACTTCGAAGCGCAGCCTGGCGTTCGCCGCGCCGCGCCGGGACTGGTGCACGACCAGGCGGACGTCGCCCGACTCGGTGAACTTGACGGCATTGCTCAGCAGGTTGAGCAGGACCTGCCGCAGCCGCGTGTTGTCGACCATCACCACGATCGCGTCGTCGCTGTCGTCGTCCACGCTGAACGCCAGGTGCTTCTCCGCGGCGCGGATGCGGATGATGTCGGTGATCGCGTTGAGGAAAGGCTTGAGTGCCAGGGCTTCGGGGAACAGCTCCAGGCGGCCGGCTTCGATGCGCGAGAGGTCGAGCAGGTCATTGATGAGCAGCAGCAGGTGTTCCGCGCTTTGCTGGATCGTGCGCACGCCCTGCATCTGCTCCTTGTCGAAACGGTCATCGAGCTGGAACAGCTGCGCGTAGCTCATGATCGCGTTCAGCGGCGTGCGCAGCTCGTGGCTCATGTTGGCCAGGAAGCTGCTCTTGGCCCGGCTTGCGACCTCGGCCGATTCCTTGGCGGCGCGCAGCTGCGCGGTTCGCTCGCGCACCGTGACCTCCAGGCTGGTCTGGTTGACCTGGACCTGGTCGAACATGGCGTTGAACTGCTCGACCAGGTCGCCCAGTTCGTCGTTGCTGCGGCGCGTCACGCGCTGCGGCGCTCGGCCCTGGTGGATGTCGCGTGCGACGCGGGCCAGGTCCTCGATCTGGGACAGGCTGGCGTGCAACAGCACCGCCGCGAGCATCAGCCCGATGGTCAGCGAGATGCCGAGTGCGCTCAGCAGCGGCAGCGAATGCTGCTGCCACTGCGCCAGTTCCGACGGAGCGACGCCGAACAGGCGGAGTTCGCCGATGCGCACGCCGTCGAGGGTGACGTTCAGCGTCGCCATCAGCGGCTCGCCTTCCGCATCGGCTCCCGGATGCGGCACCGTGTAGGTCGCGAACAGCCGCCCTTGCGCGTCATACAGCTCGGCACGGGTGGCCGAGTCCTGGCCGCGCAGCGCCGTCAGCGTCTCGGTGGCCGCAGCGCCATTGCCGAAGGCCAGCGCCGCGGCCGTGCCTTCGGCCATCACGGCGGCCAGTGCCGCCAGGTGCTGCCGGGCCGCCGCCTGCTGCTTCGAGATCTCGCGTCCCACCTGCCAGCTGCCCAGCGAGAGCAGTCCGCAGGCCAGGCTGATGGCGAGCAGCAGCACCGTCTTGCGGCGCAGCGGCAGGCGGCGCCGTCCGAACCAGCGTGCCGCTGCAAAGATGCCGCCGTGGCGGCGAATGCCGTATCCGGGCATCACGACCCCTTGTCGGTCACGATGCTGCGCGCCAGCCGCAGCAACTGCGGCGACAACACGAGGCGCGCACGCTCGGCCTGCGGCAGGTTGATGTCGAACTGCACGCGCTGGCCCGTGGTGGACAGCCGTATCGTCCCGCCGTTGGCGATGAACGCCGGATGGTCGCCGATGGTCAACACCGGCAGCGCGGAGAGCGGTTGCAGCCATGCCCGGTCGACCTCTGAGCCGCCGGAGTACAACAGGTCGCACTGCACCGCTTCCGCGGCCCTCAGGATGCGGCGCAGGCGCACCGGACGGCCGCGGATGAGGGTCCCGTCGGCTTGCGAGAACGCCGCGAACAGCGATTCGCCCCCCTGCACGCACAGCCGGAACGAATCGGCCGCAGCGCCGTCCGGCCACGCCGTGTAGCGCGCGAAGTTCAGCGTGAAGGCAACGCGCAGGTGCTCGACCTGGACGGTGTCGACCTGCGCCGGGACGGCGTCCAGCACCGCTGCCGCCAGGGCGGCAACCAGCCATCGGCGCAGCCTGCGCCGGGGTGCTGGGGGGTGCAGGGCGGAGTTCAGTCGTCGTCCCCGTGGGTTGGAAGCGCCACGTTGCCGGTTCGCACATGGTGCCATGCCGTCCGGGCGCTTCGGGCATGCGCTTCGTGGCGAGCAGCCTGGCACCCGGACAGCGCTGTCTGCCACCACCGGCCTGTCGGCCGTGGGGCGACCCGTGGGCTCATGTGGCGGCTCGCGGCAAGGTGAAACGGAACACGGTGCCTTCGCCCGGCGTGGACGCCACCCAGATCCGGCCGCCGTGGCGTTCGACGATCTTCTTGCAAAGCGCGAGCCCGATCCCGGTGCCGTCGTACTGCGAGCGGCTGTGCAGGCGCTGGAAGAGGATGAAGATGCGTTCGAAGTGGGCCGGTGCGATGCCGATGCCGTCGTCGCTGACCGAGAACTGCCACGCGTCGTCGTCGGGCTGGGCCTCGACGTGCACGCGCGGCCGCGGCCCGCGCCGGAACTTGATCGCGTTGCCGATCAGGTTCTGGAACAGCTGCACCAGCTGGGTGTCGTCGGCTGCCAGCGTCGGCAGGCCGCTGTGGGTCACCTCGGCCCCGCTCTCTTGCACCGCGACCTGCAGGTTGCGCAGCGCCAGCCGCAGCGCGGCGGCGCAGTCGGTCTGCTGCAGCGGGCGGGCCTTGCTGACGACCCGCGAGTAGTGCAGCAGGTCGTTGATGAGCTTCTGCAGGCGCTTGGCGCCGTCGACCGCGTAGCCGATGAACTCGCGGCCTTCGTCGTCCAGCCGGTCGCGGTAGCGGTCGTCCACCAGCTGCAGGTAGCTCGCGATCATGCGCAGCGGTTCCTGCAGGTCGTGCGAGGCGACGTAGGCGAGTTGCTCCAGGTCGGTGTTCGAACGCTGCAGCGCGGCCTGCGTGCGTTCGTGGGCGCTGATCTCGTCGCGCAGGCTGGCGTTCTGGGCCTCGACGCGGCGCTGCAGCGAATGCAGCGTCAGGTGCAGCCGGATGCGGGCCAGCACCTCGGCCACGTCCAGCGGCTTCGTCACGTAGTCGACCGCGCCGACCGAGAAGCCGGTGAGCTTGTCGGTGGTTTCGGCCAGTGCCGTCATGAAGATCACCGGGATCTGGCGCGCCGCCTCGACGGTCTTGAGCCGCCGGCAGGTCTCGAAGCCGTCGAGCCCCGGCATCATGACGTCCAGCAGGATCAGGTCGGGCCGCACCAGCGTGGCCCGCTCGATGGCGTCCTCGCCGTCCTGCGCCACCACCACGCGGTAGCCGTGGTGGGCGAGGAAGCGCGCGGCGGCTTCGAGGTTGGCCGGCAGGTCGTCGACGACGAGGATGGTTTCCGTTGCTGCAGGAGCCGTTTCGTGGGCGGCGATGGGTGAGGCGTCGGTTTGCATGGCTCAGCTCGGGTGGTTGGCGATGGGGCGGTCCGTGCCGATCAGGAACATGCCGGTGTGGCTGCGCAGCGCCTGCGACGATGCCCGCAGCGAGTGCACGGCCTCGGCGGTGCGACCGGCTTGCGCGGCGCCTTGCTGCGTGCCCTGCGCGAGCAGCGCCAGCGCTTCGTTGACGCTGGCAATGTAGCGGTTCTGGTCGGCTGCGGCGGTCGAGATCGACCCCAGCAGGCCGGTCATCCGGCCGGCGTTTTCCACCAGCTCGCTCATCCGCTGGCTGGCGTCGGCGCTGATGCGCGTGCTGCCTTCGACCCGCTGCACGTTGGTGTGGATCARGCCGCGGATCTCGCGCGCCGCGGCGGCCGATCGGTCGGCCAGCATCCGCACCTCGGCGGCGACGAMGGCAAAACCCCTGCCGGCCGTGCCGGCACGCGCCGCCTCGACCGCGGCGTTCAGCGCCAGCAGGTTGGTCTGGAACGCGATGCTGTCGACCACGCCGGTGACGTCGGCGATGGTGGTGGACAGCTGGCGCAGTTCGGCCAGCGTGCGGGCCTGGCTGGCCATCGCGTGCTGG
The DNA here is from genome assembly GCF_056404395.1 of Rhizobacter sp. P2_D12. Taxonomy (NCBI): domain Bacteria; kingdom Pseudomonadati; phylum Pseudomonadota; class Betaproteobacteria; order Burkholderiales; family Sphaerotilaceae; genus Rhizobacter; species Rhizobacter sp. P2_D12. The sequence goes on from NZ_JBFUEB010000011.1 coordinate 57,158, forward strand.
CCCGCCTGCGCCGCCTGCGCGTTGGCCTCGCACAGGCGCGCAGCGGCATCCACCTCGCCCTGCGTCTGGTCGGCGGCCTGCGAGATGCGCCGGGCCGCCTCGGCACAGTTCTGCATGCTGCGGCGCGCATCTTCGCTGCCGGTCACCAGGGCCTGCGCATGGCCGTCGAGCTCGGCGCTGGCATCCAGCACGTCGCCGGACACCTGGCGCACGTCACCGATGATCGCGGCGAACGAATGCTGCAGCGCCTTGGCCGCCTGGATCAGCCGGGCCGCCTCGTCGGAGCCCCAGGCCACCGGCGTGCCGGTCAGGTCGCCGCGCTGCATGCGGGCCATGTGGGCGGCCACCACGTCGAGCCCGCCCTGGGTCGCCTTGCGGAACGACCAGAACAGGTAGGCGGCGAGCAGCAGGCTGCACAGCAGCATCGAGATCACCGTGTTGCGGCGCAGGCTGCCGGCGCGGCTGCGCTGCTCCAGCAGCTCGCGGGCAGTGACGAGCGCCTGCTGGTGCAGTGCCCAGTAGCCGTCGAAGGCCCGGCTGCCGGCCGCCTTGAAGCGCACGGGATCACCCTTGACGCTGCCGCCCAGCACGTAGCGGCGCGCCAGGCCGCGCAGCTCGGCGGCCCCCGGGCTGCCCTTGTCGAGGCCGAGTGCCGGGCGCAGCGACTCGCGCAGCGCCAGCGCCTTGTCGAGGTCGTCGGCGGTCTGCGCCTCCAGGTACTCCATGACCGGCAGTGCGTCGGACAGCAGGCGCTGCTGGGGGCTCGTGATCTCCCCGCTGGCCAGGGCCTGGGTGCCGAGCGAGGCCACCTGGCCGATGCGGTCGCCGAGCTCGGGAATGCGCACGATGGCCCCGGCGATCAAGCGCCCGGTGGCCAGGTCGGAATCCTGCGACAGGCCAGACTGCTCCAGCACCACGCGGACCAGCGCCAGCTGGTCCGACGCCAGCTGCGTGTAGCGTTCGTAGACCTCGGTGGCGTCGGAGCCCTGGGGAGGTGCCGGCGGCAGATCGGCCGCGATGGCCTTGAAGGCCGCAGCGGTGTCGAACACGCCGCCGAGCGCGCGCTGCGCGGCCTCCAGCCGCATGAACTGCGCCCGGTAGGCGGCCGCGTCGGCGGCCCAGGCGACGGCCTCGTTCACCGCGGTGGCCTGCATCGCCCGCGGGCGCTGGGCCTGGGTCAGCCGCACCAGCGGCAGCGCATCGGCCAGGTACTGCAGGCCTTGCAACTCGCGTGCGGTGGCGGCCAGGGCATCGGACACACCGCGCAGGTACACCGTGCCCAGCATCGTGATCGGCACCAGGAACACCGCCGAGATGATGCAGGCCTTGGCATGGAACGACAGCCGGCGGAACAGCCGCACGCCGGGCGCCCACACGCCGTGGTACCTGAAGAAGTCCGGCAACCGGGGCTTCGGCGCTTCGGTCGGCGGTCGCAGGCCGACGGTGGTTCCGGCGGAGGTCGATGTGTCCATGGGGTACTTCTTCCTGTTCCAAGGAGTCACGGAAAGAGACGTTCGCGTTCCTTGCTGTTGACAAATATCGCCGCGCCGGCCCCTCCAGTGAATGACTGATTTGTCAACGAATGACAACTGGCGGGAACCGGCGCGTGAGCACGGGCGCCGGTTGGCAGTTGTTGACAAAGCCCCGGTTCAAACGGCGTCCACTGTGTCGAAACCCGAATCACATTCGCGGTTCACGTGGATGCCATCAAGAAAGGACCAGAACGTGAAGATCACATTCCCGGGGGCGCTTGCCCTGTTGCTGGCACTGGCCGGCGGGGTCGGCGCGGCATGGGCTGCCGATGACGCTGCGACGCCCCAGGACCGCCAGTGGCTGCTGCCCGACCAGCCACCGCACCCGGCGGACAACACGCCGTCGGCCGCGCGCATCGAGCTGGGCAAGATGCTGTTCTTCGACGCGCGGCTGTCGTCCGAGGGCACTCTCTCGTGCGCCGGCTGCCACAACCCGCTGTACGGCTGGTCGGACGGGCTGCCGACCGCCAAGGGCTGGCGCGGCAAGGTGCTGGGGCGGGCCTCGCCGACGATCGTCAACGCCGGCTACAACACGGTGCAGATGTGGGACGGCCGCCGTTCGAGCCTGGAGCACCAGGCGATGGGGCCGATGGAGTCGGCCGACGAGATGGCCAGCCGGCTGGACACCTTGTTCGGCTGGCTCTCGGGCAACCCGGGCTACAAGGCGGCGTTCGACGCGGCCTACCCGGGCGAGGCGATCGACAAGGCCACCACCTCGAAGGCCATCGCGGCATTCGAGCGCACGGTGGTCAGCAACGACGCGCCGTTCGACCGCTGGCTGCGCGGCGAGCAGGGCGCGATGACGCCGCAGCAGGTGCGCGGCTTCCGGCTGTTCACCGACGTGGGCAAGGGCAACTGCGCGGCCTGCCACCAGGCGCCGAACTTCACCGACAACGGCTTCCACAACATCGGCCTTGCGTCGCACGGCCGGGAGCAGCCGGATCCGGGCCGTTTCGCGATCAAGCCGCTGCCGTCGCTGAAGGGGGCGTTCAAGACGCCGACGCTGCGCGGCGTGGCGCTGACGGCGCCGTACTTCCACGACGGCTCGGCCGCGACGCTGCTCGACACCGTCGCGCACTACAACCGCGGCGGCGACGTGCGCACCGACCTGTCGACGGTCATCAAGCCCTTGAACCTGTCGAACGGCGAGATGCGCGACATCGTCGCCTTCATGGAAGCGCTGACCGGGCCGGTCCGGCCGTTCACGCTGCCCCGGCTGCCGGCGAACTGACGAGGAGAAGCCGCATGTTCTCCATCCCCCACCGGAACGGTTTCGCGCTGGCCGCATCGCTGCTGCTGGCGGCATCCCCTGCCTTGGCCGCCGAGCACGTGCTGGCGCAGAAGGGCAAGGCGTTCTCGATGAAGAAGCTGCAGGCGAAGGTCGGCGACTCGGTGAAGTTCGTCAACGAAGACCCGTTCGCCCACAACGTGTTCTCGCTGTCCGATGCGAAGAGTTTCGACCTCGGCTCGTTCGGCCAGGGCGGCTCCAAGTCGGTCACGCTGGACAAGCCCGGCACCGTCGAGGTCGAATGCGCCGTCCACCCGGACATGCGCATGGTCATCGAGGTCGGCAAGTGAAGCCGTGGGACCGGCGCGCGCTGTGGATCGGCGGGCTGGTCGCGGCCTGCCTGTGGAGCTGCGCGGCGCGCGGCACCGAGTTGCCGCGCGACAGCCGCGATGCCGCGGTGTTCCGCGGCGCGCTGGTGTTCGGCAACTACTGCGTCACCTGCCACGGCATCCATGCGGACGGCAACGGCCGCGCGGCACGCTTGTACAAGCCGAAGCCGGCCAACCTGCGGCTGATCGACAAGAACGATGCCTACGTCGCGTTGATCGTCAGGCTGGGCGGCGAGGCGCTCGGGCGTTCGCCCTTCATGCCGCCATGGGGCGCCGAGCTGACCGACGAGCAGATGCGCGACCTGGTCGTCTACGTGCGGTCGCTGAACGAGCGCGCCGACCCGGCGCGCTGAACCCGGGCGCTCAGCCCTGGGCCCAGAACACCGCGAACCAGCCCTGCGGGTCGGTCCAGTGCCGCAGCTGGCGGAAGCCCGATTCGCGCAGCAGCGCCTCGAAGCTCGCGAGGGTGTACTTGTACGAGCTTTCCGTGTGGATGCGTTCGCCGATCGCGAAGCGGCGCTCGTGTCCCGGCCAGCGCACGCTCAGGTCGCGCCGGGCCTGCAGGTGCATCTCGATGCGCGACAGCCCGGCATCGAAGCGCGCCACATGCTGCCAGTCGGGCAGCTGGAAATCGCTGCCGATGCGCCGGTTCAGGTGCGGCAGCAGGTTGCGGTTGAAGGCCGCGGTGACGCCCAGCGCATCGTCGTAGGCGGCTTCCAGCAGCGCGGCCGGCTTCACCAGGTCGACGCCGATCAGCAAGCCGCCGCCGCGCGCCTGCTCGCGCGCGCTCGACAGCAGCCGCGACGCCTGCTCGGGCGTGAAGTTGCCGATGCTGGAGCCGGGGTAGAAGAACACCGGCCGCTCGCGCAGCAGCTCGGTCGGCAGGGTCAGCGCATTCGCGAAGTCCATCCCCAGCCCGGTGACGGGCAGCGCCGGGTGCTCGCGCTGCACGCCGGCCAGCGCCTCGCGCAGGAAATCGACCGAGATGTCGATCGCCACGTAGCGCGACGGCCGGAATTCCGGGAACAGCCGCACCGCCTTGGCGCAGTTGCCGGCGCCCAGGTCGATCAGCGTCATGCCGGGGCCGATCGCCGCGGCCATCTCGCGGCCGTGCAGGTCGAAGATCGATGCCTCGGTGCGCGTCGGGTAGTACTCGGGCAGCTCGGTGATGGCCTCGAACAGGTGCGAACCGAGGCTGTCGTAGAAGTATTTCGGCGCCACCTCGGCGCGCGCCTTCATCAGCCCGGCGCTCACTTCGGCCAGTGTCGCGGTCTCGGTGGGCAGCGTGTTCTGCATGAACTTCGGCTGCAGCGCCGGCGGGCGCTGGGGCCGGGCGGCCTGCGCGGGTTCTCTCGATGCCAACAACGGGTCCATGCAGGTCTCCTTGGGGTGGGGCGCATCTTGCCGGATGCCGCCAACGGTTGTCGATCCGGCGGCGTAGGACTTACAGCCGTCGAGGTGTAGGACTCGCCCTCGGATCGAGGGCGGCGTCGGACAGCCATAATCCCGCCCTGGCCCTCGCCGCGAAGGGCGACGGAAAGCGCCATCGATGCAGATCGGTTTCTCCATCAACGAAATACTGTGCCTGCTGAGCCTCGTCACCGGCGCCTGCTGGTTCGCGTGGCGCCGCCGCCTGGCGCGCCTGCCGGCCCCGGTGCGCAAGCCGCTGTGGGTGAGCTTCGGGGCCGAGCTGTTCTTCGTGGTGGCGCTGATGTTCACCTGCCGCGTCGCGGTGGCCGACTGGCCCAAGGTGCCGTCCGGCTCGATGGAGCCCACGCTGCGCGTCGGCGACTACCTGCTGGTCAACCACCTGGCCTACGGTCCGCGGCTGCCGTTCACCAACACCGCGATCGAGTTCGGCCAGCCGCAGCGCGGCGACGTGGTGGTGTTCCGCTTCCCGCGCAACGTCTCCGAGTTCTACGTCAAGCGGCTGATCGGCATGCCGGGCGACGTGGTGCGCTTCCAGGATGGCGTCGTCAGCGTCAACGGCACGCCGTTCCAGGCCGAGCAGGTGAGCGACGGCAGCGAACCGGGCGTGCGGGAGGAAGACCGCGGGCAGTGGCTGCAGAAGGAGACGCTGCCCGGGCGCGAGCACCTGATCAAGATCAACCCGTTCGTGCAGGGCCGGATGGCGGTCGACCTGCAGCAGCCCGACCTGGCCGCGCACTGCAGCAACGAGCGCAGCGGCGCCTGGCAATGCACCGTGCCGCCCGGCCAGTACATGATGCTGGGCGACAACCGCGACAACTCCGAAGACTCGCGCCGCTGGGGCTTCCTGCCGCATGCGCAGGTCTACGGCAAGGCGGTGCGCGTGCTGTTCAACTTCTCCGACATGTCCCGCTTCTGGACCGCGCTGTGATGGCCTCTTCCCTCGATCTGCAAGGCAAGCGCATCGTGCTCGGCCTGTCCGGCGGCATCGCCTGCTACAAGTCGGCCGAGCTGACGCGTGCATTGGTGAAGGCAGGTGCCTCGGTGCAGGTGGTGATGACCGAGGCCGCCGAACAGTTCATCACGCCGGTCACGATGCAGGCGCTGTCGACGCGGCCGGTCTTCACCAGCCAGTGGGATGCGCGCGAGGCCAACAACATGGCCCACATCAACCTGACGCGCGAGGCCGATGCGGTGCTGGTCGCGCCGGCCAGCGCCGATTTCATCGCCCGGCTGGTGCAGGGGCGGGCCGACGACCTGCTGAGCCTGCTGTGCCTGGCGCGTCCGATCGCGCAGTGCCCGCTGCTGGTGGCGCCGGCGATGAACCGCGAGATGTGGGCACACCCGGCCACGCAGCGCAACATCGCGCAGTTGCGCGCCGACGGTGCCGCGGTGCTCGGGCCGGGCAACGGCGACCAGGCCTGTGGCGAGATCGGCGACGGCCGCATGCTCGAGCCGCTGGAGCTGCTCGAGGACGTGATCGCGTTCTTCGCGCCCAAGCGCCTGCGCGGCCAGCGCGTGCTGGTGACGGCCGGGCCGACCTTCGAGCCGATCGACCCGGTGCGCGGCATCACCAACCTGTCCAGCGGCAAGATGGGCTTCGCGATCGCGCGTGCGGCGCACGAGGCCGGCGCCGAGGTGACGCTCGTGGCCGGCCCGGTGCACCTGCCGACGCCGCGCGGCGTGCGCCGCATCGACGTGCAGACCGCGCAGCAGATGCACGACGCGGTGCTGCCGCTTGCGCCGCGGCACAGCGTGTTCGTCGCCACCGCCGCGGTGGCCGACTGGCGGCCGGCGACGCTGTCCGACCACAAGATCAAGAAGAACGGCAGCAAGGTGGCGCCGACCTTCGAGCTGACCGAGAACGCCGACATCCTGGCCGCGGTGGCCCGACTGCCCGACCGGCCGTTCTGCGTCGGCTTCGCGGCCGAGAGCCACGACCTCGCAAAACACGCGCGCGAGAAACTGGAGCGCAAGAATGTGCCGCTGATCGTCGGCAACCTCGGGCCGGCGACCTTCGGCCGCGACGACAACGCCTTGCTGCTGGTCGATGCGCAGGGCGAACGCCAGCTGCCGCATGCCGACAAGCTGACGCTGGCGCGCGCGCTGGTGCAGGACATCGCGGCGCGGCTGTCTTCTTCTTCCTCCGCGAAACCATGACCCCCATCGACCTGAAGGTGCTCGACCCGCGCATGGCCGAGCAGCTGCCCTCGTACGCCACGCCCGGCAGCGCCGGCCTCGACCTGCGCGCCTGCCTGGATGACCCGCTGGTGCTGGAGCCGGGGCAGACCCGGCTGATCCCGACCGGCCTCGCGATCCACGTTGCTGACCCGGGCCTGGCAGCGATCATCCTGCCGCGCTCGGGGCTGGGCCACAAGCACGGCATCGTGCTCGGCAACCTGGTCGGGCTGATCGATTCCGACTACCAGGGCCAGCTGATGGTCAGCTGCTGGAACCGCGGGCAGGCGGCGTTCACGATCGCGCCGATGGAGCGCATCGCGCAGCTGGTGATCGTGCCGGTGGTGCAGGCGAGCTTCCGGGTGGTGGGCGAGTTCGGCGCCTCGGACCGCGGCGCGGGCGGGTTCGGGTCCACCGGCAAGCACTGAAACGGCTTTGCCGAACCTGCGGCTTGGTGCGTGCATCCCGGATGCCAATCCAGGACCGGAGCAAGCGCAGGGAGGCGACTGGGGGGCTCGTTTACCCTGCCGCAACATTCTTGTCGAAATGCTTTGATAGGCTAAGCATCTCCGTCAAGTTGTTCGAAGGCATCGCGCGCCGTGGCCTCATCCTTCAAGCTCGAATCAAGCGGCTCCGCCCCGGATGCGAGCCGCTGCGCCGCCGAGATCCTGAGCGTCGTGCCCGACGTGATGAACGCCATCCGCATGGGCATGCGCGGCAACCTCGACACCGGGCTGTCGGTGCCGCAGTTCCGCTGCCTGGGTTTCATCGGCCGCAACGCCGATTGCTCGATCAGCGACGTCGCCGGCTTCATGGGTGTCACGCTGGCCACCGCGTCGGCGATGGTCGACCGGCTGGTGAAGGCCGACTACGTCTCGCCCGCCACCGCCCAGGCCGACCGCCGCCGCACCGAGCTGCGCCTGAGCGCCGCCGGCAAGGCGCTGCTCGAGCAGATCCGCCGCGGCGCGCGCGCCGACCTGGCACAGACCCTGGCCGGCGCCACCGCGGCTGAACTCGCCGCGCTGATGCAAGGGCTGGCGATCCTGAAGACGCGGTTCGTCCATGACTGATGCCACCGCCACGCCCTGCGGCACGGACCCGGCAGCCCAGGCCGCGGCCTTGCTGCGGCGGCGCTTCCTGCGGCTGTTCGGCGCGGTCATGCTGCCGATGTTCCTGGCCGCCGTCGACCAGACCCTGCTCGCGACCGCCACCCCCGTCATCGGCCGCGAGTTCGGCGGGCTCAGCGACACCTCGTGGCTCGCCGTCTCCTACCTGCTGGCCTCGGTGGTGATGGTGCCGCTGTACGGCCAGCTCGGTGACCAGTTCGGCCGGCGCCGGCTGCTGTCGATCGCGATCGCCGTGTTCTCGCTCGGCTCGCTTGCCTGCGGCCTGGCCGGCGGGCTGGGGTGGCTGGTGGCGGCCCGCACGCTGCAAGGCCTGGGGGGCGGCGGGCTGATGACGCTGTCGCAGGCGCTGATCGGCGAGGTCGTGCCGCCGCACCAGCGCGCGCGCAGCCAGGGCTACTTTGCGATCGTCTTCACGCTGGCCAGCGTCGGCGGGCCGGTGATCGGCGGCCTGGTGGTGCACCACGCCAGCTGGCGCTGGCTGTTCCTCGTCAACCTGCCGCTGTGCGCGCTGGCGCTGTGGCGCCTGCACACGCTGCGCGGCGACGACGTGCAGCACCCGCGCCAGGGCCCGGCCGACGTGCGCGGCCTGCTGCTGTTCGCCGCCGCCATGGGCCTGAGCCTGTTCTGGCTGTCGTCGGCCGGACACCGCTTCGAATGGRCATCGGCCACCAGCGCCGCGATGCTGGCCGCGGCGATCGGCTTGTGGGCCGTGCTGCTGAAGGTCGAGCGCGGCGCGGCGCGGCCCTTCCTGCCGGTCGACCTGCTGCGCCTGCGGCCGGTGCGCTTCGCGACCCTCACGGTGGTGGGCTTCGCGTCGGCGATGTTCGCGATGGTGTTCTACCTGCCGGTCTACCTGCAGCTGTCGCTGCATGCCGATGCTGCCGAATCCGGCCTGCTGCTGTTGCCGCTGACGGCCGGCATCGTCTGCGGCGCGGCGCTCACGGCACGCCTCATCATCTGGACCGGGCGGCCCACGGCCATTCCCGTCGGCGGGTTGCTGCTCGCGGCGCTCGGCCTGCTCGGGCTGGCCTGGCTGCCACCGGACAAGCGCACGCTGACCTGCCTCGGCTTCGCGGTCGGCCTGGGCCTGGGCAGCGTGATGTCGGTGATGCAGATCGTCACGCAGACGGCCTCGGGCCCGGCCCGGCTGGGCGCGGCCGCCGCGACGATGGCGCTGGCGCGCACGCTCGGCTCGTCGATCGGGGCCAGTGCGTTCGGCGCATTGATCTTCGGCCTGATCGGCAGCAGCGACGCGCTGCATGCCGCGCAGGACCCGCATGCGCAGGACGCGCTGCGCCTGGCGTTCGAGGTGGCGTTCGTCTGCGCCGCGCTCGTGTGCATGCTGGCCGCCTGGGCCGCCAGCCGCGTGCCGGGCTTGCGTTTCAATCCCGAAATGGGCGGTCGGGCCGATTTTTCAGAATGACCTTGGCGAGCAGTTCATGAACAAGAGCTTGATGGGATGGGTGGCCGCTGCGGCGGTCGTGGTGCTGAGCGTCGGCTATGGCGTGATGCGCAACAAGGGCGATGGTGCATCGGCCGCCGGCGCGCCCGCGGGTGCCGCGTCCGGCGTCATCAGCGTGACGACGGTGCGCGCGCAGCAGCGCGACTACGAGGTCACGCTCGAGGCCACCGGCAGCGTCACGGCGCTGAACAGCGTCGACGTGCGCCCGCAGGTCAGCAGCACCATCACCCAGGTGCACATCAAGGAAGGCCAGTTCGTGAAGGCCGGCGAGCTGCTGTTCACGCTCGACGCGCGCACCGACGAGGTCAACGTCGCCAAGGCCCAGGCCCAGCTCGAGAAGGACCTGGCCTCGCTGGCCGACGCGCAGCGCCAGCTCGCGCGCAGCAAGGACCTGCTGGCGCAGAACTTCGTCTCGCAGAGCGCGGTCGACAGCAGCCAGACCCTGGTCGAGGGCCAGCAGGCGGGGGTGTCGTCCGACCGCGCCGCGCTGGCCGCCGCGAAGGTGGCGCTGGGCTACAACCGCATCGTCGCGCCGGGGGCAGGGCGCGCCGGCGCGATCAACGTGTTCCCCGGCAGCTCGGTGCAGGCGGCCGCCACCACGCTGGTCACTCTGACCCAGATCGACCCGATCGCCGTCGGCTTCAACCTGCCGCAGCGCAACCTCGGCGAGGCGCTGCAGAACCTGGGCGCCGGCCGCGGCACCGTGACGGCCGTGCTGCCCGAGGGCCGCGGCACGCTGACCGGCAAGCTGCAATTCGTCGACAACAACATCGACGCCTCGTCCGGCACCGTCAAGGTGAAGGCGGTGTTCGACAACCGCCAGCAGACGCTGTGGCCGGGCGCCTTCGTCACCGTGCGGCTGGTGGTCGAGACGCTGAAGGACGCGACCGTGGTGCCGCAGGCCTCGGTGATCCAGGGCCCGCGCGGCAACATCGTCTACGTCGTCGACGAGGCCGGCAAGGCCGCGGCGCGCCCGATCCAGGTGGTGCAGGCGGCCGGCAGCGATGCCGTGGTGAAGGGCGTGCGCGCGGGTGAACGCGTGGTCGTCGACGGCCGGCAGAACCTGCGTCCCGGCGCGCCGGTGGCCGAGCGCGCCGCCAGCGGTGCCGGCGGCACGGGCACGGGCAAGGGCAAGGGCGACCGCGCTGGCGCGAGCGCACCGGCCGGCGCATCATCCACGTCTGCTTCCGCGGTGACGCCATGAACCTGTCCGAACTGTTCATCCGCCGCCCGGTGATGACGGTGCTGCTGAACGCGGCCATCGTCGTCGCCGGCGTGATCGCCTACACCCGCATCCCGGTGGCGGCGCTGCCCAGCTACAACACGCCGGTCATCAACGTGTCGGCGGCGCTGCCCGGCGCGAGCCCCGAGACGATGGCGACCTCGGTCGCGCTGCAGCTGGAGAAGCAGTTCCAGACCATCCCCGGCCTCTCCGTCATCAGCTCGGCCAACACGCTGGGCAGCACCTCGGTGACGCTGGAGTTCGACGAGGGCCGCGACATCGACGCCGCCGCCGTCGACGTGCAGGCCGCGTTGCTGCGCGCGCAGCGCCAGCTGCCGCAGGACATGACCAGCCCGCCGTCGTACCGCAAGGTCAACCCGGCCGATGCGCCGGTGCTGCTGATCGCGCTGACCTCGCCGTCGCTGAACCTGTCCGACCTGAACGACTTCGCCGAGCACCTGATCTCGCCGTCGCTGTCGACGCTGTCCGGCGTCGCGCAGGTCAACATCTTCGGCCAGAAGCGCTATGCGGTGCGCGTGCGCGTGCTGCCCGATGCGCTGGCCGCGCGCAACATCAGCCTCGACGAGCTGAACGCCGCGCTCGGGGCGGCCAACGCCAACACCCCGGTCGGCACGCTCGAGGGCCCGAAGCAGACGCTGACGCTGCAGGCCAACCGCCAGCTGCGCAACGCGGCCGAGTTCGGCGAGCTGATCGTCAGCAGCCGCAACGGCAACCCGGTGCGGCTGAAGGAAGTCGCGAACGTCGAGGACAGCTACGAGACGGTGAAGACCTTCGCGAGCTACAACGGCGAGCCGTCCATCACGCTGGCCATCCTGCGCCAGCCCGACGCCAACACCGTCAAGGTGGTCGACGCGGTGCGCGCCGCGCTGCCGGGCTTCCAGGCCCAGCTGCCGCAGTCGGTGCGCATGAACCTGGTCAACGACCGCTCGGTGTCGGTGCGCGAGTCGCTGCACGACGTCACGCTGACCATGCTGGGCACGATCGCGCTGGTGGTGCTGGTGATCTTCCTGTTCCTGCGCCGCTTCGTCGCGACCGTGATCCCGACGCTGTCGCTGCCGGTGTCGCTGGTCGGCGCGATCGCGCTGCTGTGGGGCTTCGGCTACACGCTCGACAACATCTCGCTGCTCGGCCTCACGCTCGCGGTCGGCCTGGTGGTCGACGACGCGATCGTGATGCTCGAGAACATCATGCGCCACGTCGAGCACGGCGAGGCGCCGTTCGGCGCTGCGCTGCGCGGCTCGCGCGAGGTCGGCTTCACCATCATCTCCATCTCGACCTCGCTGATCGCGGTGTTCATCCCGATCTTCTTCATGCCGGGCGTGATCGGGCTGCTGTTCCACGAGTTCGCGGTGATCGTCTCGCTGGCCATCATCGCGTCGGCCTTCGTCTCGCTGACGCTGGTGCCGATGCTGGCCAGCCGCTTCCTGACCGACGACGAGCACAAGAAGCGGCCGGGGCTGCTGGTGCGCTCGTTCGAGCGCGGCTTCGACCTGCTGCTCGATGCGTACTCGCGCTCGCTCGACGTCGCGCTGCGGCACCGCGTCGCCGTCGTCGCGGTCGCGCTGGTCACCTTCATCGCGACCGGCTGGCTGTTCGCGACCATCCCGAAGGGCTTCTTCCCGCAGGAGGACATCGGCCAGCTCAGCGTGCAGACCGAGGCCTCGGAAGACACTTCGTTTCCCGAGATGGTGCGGCTGCAGGATCGCGTCGCGAGCATCATCCGCGACGACCCGAACGTGCTCGCCGTCAGCTCGTTCAACGGCGGCGGCGGCGCGCAGAACACCGGCCGCATGTTCGTCGCGCTGAAGCCGCATGCGGACCGCCAGGACATGACCAAGGTGGTCGAAGGGCTGCGCCGCAAGCTGCGCGACGTGGCCGGCATCTCGGTGTTCATGCGACCGATCCAGAACCTTCAGCTCGGTGGCCGGCAGAGCAAGGCGCAGTACCAGTACATCCTGCAGAGCGTGCGCGCCGACGAGCTGAACGACTGGGCGCTGAAGCTGCAGGACAAGCTGCGTGCCGACCCGCTGTTCCGCGACGTCACCAGCGACTCGCAGCTGCGCGGCCTGCAGGCCTCGCTGAAGATCGACCGCGACCGCGCCAACGTGCTCGGCGTGTCGATCGACGCGGTGCGCTCGGCGCTGTTCAGCGCCTTCGGCGAGCGCCAGGTGTCGACCATCTACACCAGCGTCGACAGCTACCAGGTGATCATGGAGGTGGCGCCGGGCGCGAAGCAGGACGAGAGCGCGTTCAACAACATCTACGTGCGCTCCTCCAACGGCGCGCTGGTGCCGATCTCGAGCTTCGCGACGGTGACGCGCACGGTCGGGCCGACCTCGATCAACCACGTCGGGCAGCTGCAGGCGGTGACGGTGTCGTTCAACCTCGCGCCCGGCGCGGCGCTGGGCGATGCGACCGGCAAGATCGAGCAGTACCGCGAGCAGATCGAGCTGCCGTCGTCGATCATCACCACCTACGGCGGCGATGCGGCGGTGTTCAAGAGCTCGCAGGGCAGCCAGGCGATCCTGATCATCGGGGCGCTGCTGGTGATCTACGTGCTGCTGGGCGTGCTGTACGAGAGCTACATCCACCCGCTGACCATCCTGGCCGGGCTGCCGTCGGCGGCGGTCGGGGCGCTGCTGACGCTGAAGCTGTTCAACCAGGACCTGACGCTGATCGCGACCATCGGCATCCTGCTGCTGATCGGCATCGTCAAGAAGAACGCGATCATGATGATCGACTTCGCGCTCGACCAGCAGCGCACGCACGACATGGCGCCGGCGCAGGCGATCCGCGAGGCCTGCGTGCTGCGCTTCCGGCCGATCATGATGACGACGCTGGCGGCGCTGATGGGCGCCTTGCCGATCGCGCTGGGGCTGGGTGCCGGCGCCGAGCTGCGCCAGCCGTTGGGCCTGGCGGTGGTCGGCGGGCTGGTGTTCTCGCAGGCGATCACGCTGTACATCACGCCGGTGATCTACCTCTACCTCGATCGCTTCAGCGGCAAGGGCCCGGTCACCTCTGCGGAAGGTGCCGTCTCAGTGAAGGTGTGAACCCGATGGCGCGGTGGTCAGGATGCTGAGGGCCGGCGTGCCGACGCTGCCGGCCTCGATCTCTTCCTCGGTGGCCTCGCGCACGTCGCGCACCGTCAGGTCCAGGCGCAACGCGATGCCGGCCAAGGGGTGGTTGCCGTCCAGCACCACGTGGGTCGGGTAGACCTCGGTCACGGTGTAGACCGCATCGCGCTGCAGGCCTTCGGTGGCCGCGCCTTCGGGCGGGCCGTCGAACTGCATGCCGACGTCGACCTGCTCGGGGAAGATCGAGCGTTCCTCGAAGAACACCAGGTCGGGGTTGTAGTCGCCGAAGGCGTGTTCGGGCTCGAGGTGAAGCTTGGCTTCGAAGCCGGTCTCCTGGCCGATCAGCGCATCTTCGACCTTGGCGAGCAGGTCGTCGCCACCGACGAAGAATTCGACCGGCGCTTCCAGTTCGTCGATCAGCTGGCCTTGGGCGTCTTCGAGCCGCCACGTGAGGGCGACGACGCAGGGGTTGGTGATGAGCATCGAGGAATGATCGCACAATCACCCGATGCCCGAGACGACCCCAGCCCCCTCCACGCCCGGTGATCGCGCCGATGCGATCCGCCGGCCGATCCCCTTGCTCGGCGGCCTGTCGCCTGCCGCCTTCATGCGCCGCCACTGGCAGAAGCGGCCGCTGCTGATCCGCCAGGCGGTGCCCGGCATCCAGCCGGTCGCGCCGCGTTCGCAGTTGTTCGAGCTGGCCTCGCGCGAGGATGTCGAGTCGCGGCTCATCGTGCACGGTGCGAAGGGCTGGGCCATGAAGCGCGGGCCGCTGCCGCGGCGCTCCCTGCCGCCGGTCGCGCGGCCCGGCTGGACGCTGCTGGTGCAGGGGCTGGACCTGCACCTCGATGCGGCGCGCGAGCTGCTGTCGCGCTTTCGCTTCGTGCCCGAGGCGCGGCTCGACGACCTGATGGTCTCGTGGGCCAGCGACGGCGGCGGGGTCGGCCCCCACGTCGATTCGTACGACGTGTTCCTGCTGCAGGTGCAGGGCCGGCGGCGCTGGCGCATCGGGCCGGTGGCCGACGCATCGCTCGAACCCGGCGTGCCGCTGAAGATCCTGAGCCGTTTCGAACCCGACGAGGAATGGCTGCTCGAAGCGGGCGACATGCTGTACCTGCCGCCCGGCTGGGGGCACGACGGCGTGGCCGAAGGCGAGTGCATGACCTGCTCGATCGGCTTTCGCGCGGCCGGGCGCGACGAGCTGGCCACCGAGGTGCTGCAGCGCATCGTCGAGACTTCCGAACGCGCGGACGACGACCCGCTGTACCGCGATCCGTCGCAGCCGGCCACCGACGCGCCCGGCCGCGTGCCGAAGCGCCTGCAGGCCTTCGCCGGCGCTGCGGTGCAGCGGCTGCTGCGCGACCCGCAGGCGCTGGCCTGCGCGCTCGGCGAACTGTTGAGCGAGCCCAAGCCTCAGGTGTGGTTCGACGGCGGCGAGGCGCTGCAGGATCCGCAGGCCGTGCAGCTCGACCGCCGCACCCGCATGCTGTACGACGACCGCCACGTCTTCATCAACGGCGAGTCGTTCCGCGCGGCCGGCCGCGACGCGCGGCTGATGCACCAACTGGCCGACTCGCGTGCGTTGGGGCTGGCGGATGTCGCGCGGCTGAGCGACGATGCGTTCGGGTTGCTCGGGCAATGGGCGCAGGCGGGGTGGGTGCGCCTGCAGGGTTGAACATCGGCAGGAGAACGGACGATGGACGAGAACAAGCCGGCGGGCGACGAGAGTGCCACGCATCGCATCATCACCTCGCGCAGCGACTTCCGGCAGGCCTTGCGCGACGGCTTCGCGCTCGCCGCGCAACAAGGTTGCCGCGAGTTGTTTCTGAGCGATCCCGACTTCAGCGACTGGCCGCTGGGCGAAACGGCGGTGCTCGACCACCTGACGCGCTGGGCCTTCGCACACCGGCGCCTGACGCTGCTGGGCGGGCATTTCGACGACGTGCCGCGGCGTCACGTGCGCTTCGCGCAATGGCGCCGGCAGTGGTCGCACCTGATCGATTGCCGCTCGCCGGAAGAAGACGACGAGCACGAGGTTCCGACGATGCTGCTCGCGCCGGGGCTGTTCACGCTGCGCCTGCTGAACCCGGTGCAATACCGCGCAAGCTGGTCCACCGACGAGGCCGACGCGGTGCGCGCGCGCGAACAGCTTGATGCACTTTTGCAACGCTCTGTCGAGGGCTTTCCTGCGACAACGCTGGGCTTATAGGGTAAGCCATACGTCTGCGTATAATCATGGGCTGGACCGAGGAAATGCTCGAGCTTTTCTCGGTCTGAATGCGTTGGGGATCTGCCCGGATATCGATAGATCGGAGGGTTCCCACAATTACCGGTAATTGTCTGAACCTTTCATTGAGGATAAGTATGAAAAAGTCGCTTCTGTTGGCTTCCCTGGTTGCTGCTGTTGCTCTGGCCGCTTGCGGCAAGAAGCCGGAAGAGGCAGCTCCTGCCGCTCCGGCCGCCACGCCGGCTCCGGCTCCCGCTCCGGTGGTTGACGCCGCTGCTTCGGGTGCTGCAATGGCCGCTTCGGCTGCCACGGATGCCGCTTCGGCTGCTGCCGGCGCCGCTTCGGCCGCCGCTTCGGCAGCGAAGTAATCGCCTTCCGGCGATGACGAAGAAGCCGCCCTCGGGCGGCTTTTTTCATGTCCCCATGTTTCAACGCGTTGCGCTCAACGCAGCGACAGCCAGTCGAAACCCGAGACCGGGTCGGCGACGATGATGTCGCCGGGGCTGCCGCCGGTCACGCCGGCCAGCGCCTGCACCGCCAGTTCGGGGCGGTTGTTCTGCCGGCTCAGGTGCGCGGCCACCAGGTGGCGCAGGCCGCCGTGCAGGCAGGCCGAGAGGATCTGCGCCGCGGTCTCGTTCGACAAGTGTCCGAGCCGCCCGCCGACGCGCCGCTTCAATGACGCCGGATAACTCGAGTTCGCGAGCATCTCCAGGTCGTGGTTGCATTCCAGCAGCAGCGCATCGCAGCGTTGCAGGTGGGCCAGCAGGTGGGCCGTCGACGACCCGGCGTCGGTGAGTACGCCCAGGCAGGCGTCGCCATCGGTGACGCGCAGCTGCAGCGGTTCGTTGGCATCGTGCGGCACGGTGTAGGGCAGGATCTGCAGCTCGCCGACGGCAATCGCCTCGCCATCGCGCGCGACGTGCAGCCACTCCTGCGCGGCCGGGTCGCCCACCGCGCGCCAGGTGCCGAGGCTGGTCCACAGCGGGATGCGCCGGCGGCGCGCCAGCGTCAGCGCGCAGCCGACGTGGTCGCCGTGTTCATGGGTCACGAACACCGCGTCGATGTCGTCGATCGTGAGGCCGGTGCGCGCGAGGCGCGAGCCCAGCTCGCGCAGCGAGAAGCCGGCGTCGATCAGCAGCCGCGTCGTGCCGACCCCGCTGCTCGCCTCGACCAGCGTCGCATTGCCGGTGCTGCCGCTGCCGAGGCTGCAAAAGCGCAGCATGGGGTCGAGGCCGGTGCGGGCTCTACTTCAGCTCGTCCACCAGCAGGCCGACGATGCGCTTGCCGGCGTCGCCGTTCTCCGGCTCGCCCTTGCTGTTGAGCACCGAGACCATGCTGGTGTCGCCCTGGCCGGCCACCTTGACGCGGTAGCGCACCGGTGCGAAGTTGCCCTTGTCGCCGGTGCCGAACAGGCGGCTGAAGAAGCCCGGCTCTTCCTTGCCGGCCATCGCCGGATCGACATAGCGCACGAAGTAGACGCCCTGCGTGCGATCGCGGTCCTCGACCGTGAAGCCGCTGCGGTCGAGCGCGAGGCCGACACGGCGCCAGGCGCGGTCGAACGCGTCGTCCACCTGCAGCGTCGCGGCCGGCTGGCCCTCGATGGCGCGGGCGTGCGGCACGGCGGCGGCCGGTGCCGACGCGGCCTGCTGCGACGCGAGCTTGGCCTGCTCGTCCTTCGCGCCCAGCTTGACCAGCAGGCGCGACAGCATCTCGCTTTCCAGTTCAGGTTCGGTCGGGCGCGGTTCCCAGCCGGTCTGTTCCTTCTGCTGGCCGATGTAGACCTCGCGCAGCCCGCGGTGCGCGATGTGGATCTCGGTGCCGTTGGCGCTGCGCTCGACGCGGGTGCGGTACTTGTCGCGCTCGCCAGTGGAATACAGGCCGTCGATGACGCGGCCCAGCGTGCGGCGGATGATGTCGTCCGGCAACTTGGCGCGGTTCTCGGCCCATTCGGTTTCCATCACGCCGGCCTCGGGCTGGTCGACCGAGATCGTCAGGCCGCGCTCCTTCCAGAAGGCCTGCAGCTGCGGCCACACCTGCTCGGGCGTCTGCGTCGTGACGATCCAGCGCTGGTCGCCCTGGCGTTCCAGGCGCACCTGGCCGAGCGCGTTGGGTGCCACGGTCTGCGTCGTGGCGGTGGCGGGCTGGCCGCTGCCGGGGTTGGCCTGCGGCGTCTGGAAGGTCGTGGCGCTGACGGTGCCGCCGGTCTGCGCATAGCGCGAGTCGTTCTGCAACTGGGTCAGGTCGGGCGGCACCTCGAGCGGCGTGGGCTTCGCGGTCGCGCTCTTGTAGTCGACCTTCTCGCCGGTCACGGCCGTCTCGATCGTCGAACAGCCGGTGGCGGCCAGGCTCAGTGCGAGGGCCGCAGTGATCGCGTGGGCGAGAGGAGTCAGGGGAAAACGAATCACGTTGTGCATCTCCGAGGGCAGTGCCGCAGTGGGCGCCGGCCGGGCCGGGTGAAAGAAGGAGGACGGGGCAGGGCGGGTCAGCGAAGACAGCGGGTCACAGCAGACCCGATTCGCGCATCGCTTGTTCCACCGTCGCCTGGCCGGCGGCCGTCAGCGGCACGATCGGCAGGCGCAGCGTCGCACCGCAGTGCCCCAGGCGCGACAGCGCCCACTTGGTGGGGGCCGGGCTGGGCTCGACGAACAGGTTCTTGTGCAGCGGCAGCAGCTTCAGGTGGATCTCGCTCGCTTCGCGCGCCTGGCCGGCCAGCGCCGCCTTGCACAGCTCGTGCATGGCGCGCGGTGCGACGTTGGCGGTGACGCTCACGTTGCCGTGGCCGCCCAGCAGCATCAGCGCGACGGCGGTCGGGTCGTCGCCGGAATAGATCGAGAAGCCCTCCGGCGCATTGCGGATCAGCCAGCCGGCGCGCTCGATGTTGCCGGTGGCTTCCTTGATGCCGACGATGCCGGGGATCTGCGCCAGCCGCAGCGTGGTCTCGGGCAGCATGTCCGCGACGGTGCGGCCGGGGACGTTGTACAGCACCATCGGGATGTCCACCGCTTCGGCGATGGCCTTGAAGTGCTGGTAGATGCCTTCCTGCGAGGGCTTGTTGTAGTACGGCACGACCGACAGCGTGCAGTCGGCACCGGCCTTGCGGGCGTAGCGCGAATGCTCGATGGCTTCGCGGGTGGAATTGGCGCCGGTGCCGGCCATGATGGGCACCCGGCCGCGCGCGTGTTCGACGGCGACGCGGATGATCTCCCAGTGCTCTTCGACCGAGACCGTGGGGCTCTCGCCGGTGGTGCCGACCACGCCGATGCAGTCGGTGCCTTCGGCGACGTGCCAGTCGATCAGGCGGCGCAGCGCGTCATAGTCGACGCTGCCGTCCTCGTGCATCGGGGTGACGAGCGCCACGATGCTGCCAACAATGGGTTTCATGCAGGATCCTCGGAATCCATCGATTTTACTCACCCGGCGGGGGGTGCCCGGCGTCCAGCAGGTAACGCGGGATTTCCCCGGGTCCGGGGGCGGCCGGCGGGGCGTTGACGGCGGCGATGCGCTGCACGAAACGGGCCGGCGAGCCCAGGAAGCCATCCTCGTAGGCGACGATGCGCAGGCCGCGCGCGGCCTCCAGCAGTTCGCCCGGGCGCAGCAGGAAATCGGGGTTCGACGGCTTGCCCACGCTCTGGTTGCCGTGCGCGAAGGTTTCGTGGATCAGCACGCCGCCGGCGTCCAGCGCGTCGCGCAGCAGCGGCAGCAGCGGGCGCCACAGGTAGTTCGTGACGATCACCGCGTCGAAGCGCTGGCCCGGCAGCGGCCATGGGTCGGCCTCGAGGTCGGCCAGCACCACCTCGGCAATCGCCTGCAGCGGGGCGATCGCGGCGCCGTCGCGGTCGACCGCCGTCACCTGGCAGCCGCGGCCGCAGAACCAGCGCACGTGGCGCCCGCTGCCGCAGGCGACGTCGAGCACGCGCGCCCCGGGCGGGATCAGGTGCGACCAGCGCTGCACCCATGCCGACGGCGCGAGCCCGTGGTGCGTCATCGGGTTGCTCATTGCGGGCGCGCGTGCCGGGCCAGCGCCTTCAGCGCCAGCCGGTCGACCAGGCGCGGCGCGAGCAGCTTCAGCCAGCGGCCGAGCTTGCCCTGCGCCGTCATCACGATGTCGCGCCGGCGCGCCTCGGTGCCCTCGATGATCAGGCGGGCGCAGGTCTCGACCGGCATCGCGTTCGATTCGTCCAGCCCGCTGCGGCCGGCGGCCTGGCCGGCGGCGTTGTAGCCGCGGTGGCGGATCGCGGTGGCGACGACGCCGGGGTAGGCGATGGTGACGCTGATGCCCTGGCGGCCGATCTCGGGCCGCAGCGATTCGAAGAAGCCGGTCATCGCGAACTTGGTGGCGGCGTAGGCGGTGCGGCCCGGCACGCCGACCAGCCCGGCGAGGCTGGACACCGCGACGATGCGGCCGTAGCTCGCCTTCAGGTGCGGCAGCGCGGCGTGGGTGCACCAGACGCTGCCCCAGTGGTTGACGCGCATCAGGTCTTCGTACCAGCCGAGGTCGGTGACGTCGCGCAGCAGCGCCTGGGCCGACATGCCGGCGTTGTTGACCAGCGTGTCGAGGCGGCCGAAGGCGTTCATCGTCGCGTCGACCAAGGCCCTGCAATCGGCCTGCACGCCGACGTCGCAGCGCTGCACCAGCACCTGCGCGCCGCTGGCGCGGCATTGGGCGGCGACGGCCTCGAGCTTGTCCTGCTGGCGCGCGGCCAGCACCAGCGCGATGTTGGTCTTGCCGCGCGCGGCCCATTGGCGCGCCATCTCGGCACCGATGCCGTCGGAGGCCCCGGTGATCACGACCACGTACATCTCGACCCGTCCTTCAAAAGCAGCTCCACAGCTGGTTGGCCAGTGTGAAGGCCATGTCGGGTTTCAGCCAGGCGGCAAACACCAGCAGCAGCGCGACCGCCGCGGCGGCGAAGGCGAGGCCGCGGCGCAGCTTCATGCCGCCTGCGGCGCCGGGCGCAGGATCGCCGTCTCGCGAACCGGCAGGTTCACGAGCGCGGCGAACACGCCCAGCCCGACCGCGATCCACCACACCACGTCGTAGCTGCCGGTGGTGTCGTAGAGCTTGCCGCCCAGCCACACGCCGAGGAAGGAGCCGACCTGGTGGCTGAGGAACACGAAGCCGCCGAGCATCGACAGGTAGCGAACGCCGAAGATCTGGGCCACGACCGCATTGGTCGGCGGCACGGTCGACAGCCACAGCACGCCCATCACGGCGGAGAAGACGTAGACGCTCATCGGCGTGAGCGGCACGTTCAGGAAGACGACGATGGCGACCGAGCGCAGCGCGTAGATCGTCGAGAGGATGTAGCGCTTGGGCAGGTGCTGGCCGAGCGTGCCGGCGGTGTAGGTGCCGATGACGTTGAACAGGCCGATGAGGGCGAGCGCGACGGTGGCGACGTCCTGCGTCAGGCCATGGTCCTTCAGGTAGCTGGGCATGTGCACGCCGATGAACACGACCTGGAAGCCGCAGACGAAGTAGCCGGCCATCAGCAGCAGGAAGCTCGGGTAGGCGAAGGCTTCGCGCAGTGCGGCCGGCAGGCTTTGCTGCGAGGCGCCGGCAACGAACTTCGGCTCCTTCAGCCCGGCGGCCAGCGGGACGATGGCGAGCGCGACGCAGCCGAGCACGAACAGCGCGTTCTGCCAGCCGAAGTGGCCGATCAGCCAGTTCTCGGTGGGCACCATCAGGAACTGGCCGAACGAGCCGGCGGCCGCGGCCACGCCCATGGCCCAGCTGCGCTTCTCGGGGGCCACGTTGCGGCCGATCACGCCGTAGACGACGGCGTAGGTGGTGCCCGATTGCGCCATGCCGAGCAGCAGGCCGGCGCTGCCGGTGAAGGCGAGGCCGGAGGTCGACACGGCCATCAGCACCAGGCCGCCGGCGTAGAGCAGGCTGCCGGCGATCAGCACCTTGAAGGCGCCGAAGCGGTCGGCGATGGCGCCGGTGAACGGGCCGGCGATGCCCCAGGCGAGGTTCTGCACGGCGAGCGCGAAGGCGAAGGTTTCGCGGGTCCAGCCGCGGTCCATCGTGATCGGCTGCAACCACAGGCCGAAGCCGTGGCGGATGCCCATCGACAGCGTGACGATCATGGCGCCGCACAGCAGCACCTGGGTCATCGACAGCGGGGCAGGGGTGTGGGGGGGCGACTGCACGGACATCGGATCAATGTAACTCGATTCTCGATTCGTTCTTCGGGGCGGCAAAGGCGCGGGCGGGCAGGCTGGGGCGCGCCGGATGGAGCGGTCGCCGCGCCTGGAGGCGCGTCGACTGCCCTGCGCTGCCTCCTGATTGGCGCGCCCCAGCCTGCCCGCCCGCGCCTTTGCGGAGCCGGCGTCTTGGTGCGGAGAACCCGGATTGSCATCCGGGCTACATGACGACCCCTCGCCCGGCGCTCGTAGCCCGGATGCCAATCCGGGGTTTGTCCGTCACTTCACTTGTTGCTTGCCGAGCTTGCGTGCGAGCGTGCGCCGGTGCATCCCCAACCGCCTGGCCGTCTCGGAAATGTTGAACCCCGTCTCCGCCAGCGTCTCGTGGATGCGCTCCCATTCCAGCGTCTTGATCGAGCTGGCGCGGTTCGTCAGCTCGACCTCGGTGGTGCCGGCCGCGCGGCCGAACGCGGCCTCGATGTCGTCGGTGTTCGACGGCTTGGCCAGGTAGTGGCAGGCACCCAGCTTGATCGCCTCGACCGCGGTCGCGATGCTCGCGAAACCGGTCAGCACGACGATCAGCATCTTCGGGTCGTGCGCATGCAGCGCCTGCACGCAGGCCAGCCCCGACGCGTCGCCGTTCAGCTTCAGGTCGACGATCGCGAAGCCGGGCGATTCGGTCTGCAGCACCGTGGTGACGTCGCTCAGGCTCGCCGCCAGCGTCACGCGGTAGTCGCGGCGCTCGAACGAGCGCCCGAGCGTGCGCGCGAACGAGGCATCGTCCTCGACGATCAGCAGGCGCCGTTCAGCGGTGGTGTCCATCGGCTTCGTCCTGTTCCTCGATGTCCTCGTCCTCGTCCTCGTCTTCGTCGGCGGCCTCCAGCACGATGGCCGACAGCGGCAGCGTGATCTTCACCGTCGCGCCGCCCTCCGGCCGGTTCGCGGCCGTCACCGTGCCGCCGATCGTGCGCGCCACGTTGACCACCAGGAACAGCCCCAGCCCGCCGCCCGGCCGTCCCTTGGTCGACTGGTACGGCTGGCCGAACTGCGCCAGCATGCCCGGCGCGAAGCCCTTGCCGGCGTCCGTCACCGCCAGGCTCAGCGCATCGCCCTCGCGCTCGACGTCCAGCCGCAGCCACTGCGGCGAGGCCTCGAGCGCGTTGTCCAGCACGTTGCAGATCATCTGCTGGATCGCCGAGTCGGACACCATCGTCACGTCCTCGCCGAACCGGTTGTCGTAGGCGAAGGCCTTGACCGGCCGCGTGCGGCGCCAGTCGCGCACCAGCGCGTCGAGGAAGGTGGCCAGCGTCGTCGCCTCGGAAGATTCGCCGCGCGCCTCGCCGGCCGTCAGCAGGATGCCGCTGACGATGGCCTTGCAGCGCTCCAGCTGGGTCTGCATCTCCTCCACCTCCTGCAGCAGCTCGGGGTCGGAGCTGAAGTGCGGCAACCGCCGCCAGTCGCCCAGGATCACCGCCAGCGTGGCCAGCGGCGTGCCCAGCTCGTGCGCAGCACCCGAGGCCAGCAGGCCCATGCGCACGATGTGCTCCTCTTCGGCGGCGCGCTGGCGCAGGTCGGCCAGCCGCGCATCGCGCGCGCGCAGGTTGTGGTTGATGCGCACGATGAAGGTGACCAGCAGCGCCGCGTTCAGCGCGAAGCACAGCAGCAGCCCCAGCACGAACGGGCTGGACAGGCCGCGCGCATGGTCCAGCGGGATGTCCAGCGGCCGGTAGGCCAGCCCGAGCCCGGCGAAGCACAGGCAGGTCACCGCGACCAGGATCCAGGTGAAGCGCGGCTTCAGCAGCACCGCGCCCAGGATCACCTGCAGCAGGAACAGGAAGGCGAACGGGTTGGTCGCCCCGCCGCTCAGGTACAGCTGGGCGGTCAGCATGCCGACATCGACCAGCAAGGCCACCAGCAGCTCGACGTGCAGCACCGGCCGCCGGCTGCGCACCCGCAACACGCTGACCAGGTTGAACGCCACCAGGCAGTACAGCACCGCCAGCATGTGCTCCACCGGCAGCCGGATGCCGAAGCCGAAATGCACCGTCGCGATCGTCGCGATCTGGCCCACCACCGCGATCCAGCGCAGCTGGATCAGCTGCTGCATGTTCTTCAGCCCGGCGTCGGCCACGGGGGCGGCCGCCACCCAGGGCGCGGGCGGGCCGATGCGGGCTTGCTGCAGGGCGGAGGGTTCAGCCGGGGGAGACATCGGCCGGATTGTCCCTCGGCCCGTGCGCCGACCAGCGGCCGCCGGGCCGCAGCATCCAGGCCGCGCCGGCCACCATCAGCGCCAGGCCGTACCACGTGAGGGCGTAGACGAGGTGGTTGTTGTGGAAACGGACCACGGTCAGCCCGCCGACCGGCCAGGCTTGCGGCCCGGCATCGGCATCGACGAACCAGGGCGCCGCGTTCGCGAGGCCCTGCGCCGCGGCGATCGCCTGCACGTCGCGCGAGAACCAGCGCTGCGCGGCCGGATCGTTGCGGCGCAGGAAGCCGCCGCCGGGCTCGCTCAGGCGCAGCAGGCCGGTGAGTTCGACCTCGCCGGCCGGCCGCACCGCCGACGCCCGGGCCTGCGTCGTCACGAAACCGCGGTTCACCAGCACGCTGCGGCCATCGGCCATCTGCAGCGGGGTGACGAGCCACCAGCCCGGGCCTTGCTCGGTGACGGCCTGCACCAGCGTCTCGCGCTCGTGCAGGAAGCTGCCGCGCAGCGCGACAGGGCGGTACTCGTCGGCTGCCGCGGTGACGGGCCCGGCGGGGGCTCCCACCGGCGCCGCGTGGATGCGCTGCTCGACCCGCTCGATCAGGTCGAGCTTCCAGAACAGCCGCTGCACCTGCCAGGTGCCGAGCGCGGCGAAGCCCGCGAACAGCAGGGCGGCCGCTGCGATCAGCGCTGCCCTGCGCGGCCTCACGGCCTGACTCGCATGTCGTGCATGCTCGGCATCATGTTGGCGTTCATGTGGAACATCACCCACATCGAGCCGCTGAGCGTGATCACCACCAGCACCAGCGTGAAGATCAGCGCCAGCATCGACCAGCCGCCCTCGGCACGCGCGTTCATGTGCAGGAAGTACACCATGTGCACGACGATCTGCACCGCGGCGAAGCCGAGGATCACGAACGCGGTGGTGCTGGAGCTGCCGAAGGCCTTGCCCATCACCAGCCAGAACGGGATCGCCGTCAGGATCACCGACAGGATGAAGCCGGTGGCGTAGCCCTTCAGCGTGCTCGGCGGGTGGCCGCCGTCGTGGTCGTGGTGGTCGTCGTGACCATGATCGTGGTTGTCATGCGCGGCGCTCACGGCAGCACTCCCATCAGGTAGACGAAGGTGAAGACGCCGATCCAGACGACGTCCAGGAAGTGCCAGAACATCGACAGGCACATCACGCGGCGACGGTTCGCGCCGGTCAGCCCGTGCCGGCCGAGCTGGAACATGAGCGTCACCAGCCAGACGATGCCGAAGGTGACGTGCAGCCCGTGCGTGCCGACCAGCGTGAAGAACGACGACAGGAAGGCGCTGCGCTGCGGCCCGGCGCCCTCGTGGATCAGGTGCGCGAACTCGTACAGCTCCAGGCCCAGGAAGCCCAGGCCGAAGAGGCCGGTGATGCCCAGCCACAGCAGCGTCGCGCGCAGCCGCTTGCGCTGCATCTCGAGCACCGCGAAGCCGTAGGTGATCGACGACAGCAGCAGCAGCGAGGTGTTGACGGCCACCAGCGGCAGGTCGAACAGGTCGGCGCCCGACGGGCCGGCCGCGTAGCTGCGGCCCAGCACGCCGTACACCGCGAACAGGCAGGCGAAGACCAGGCAGTCGCTCATCAGGTAGAGCCAGAACCCGAGCAGGGTGCCGTTCTCCGGATGGTGTTCCTCGCGCAGGTAGTAGCGCGGCTTGGCGGCGTCCGCCGCGGGGTTCAATGCAAGTTCAGACATGGGCGGCCAGCAGCTGGGTGCGTGCGTTCTCGGTGCGGACGACCTCGTCCGCGCCGATGTGGAAGTCGCGCTTGTAGTTGAAGGTGTGGACGATGATGGCGGCCATCATCGCGGCGAAGCCGAGCACGGCCGGCAGCCACATCTGCCAGATCAGCGCGAAGCCGACCGCGGCCGCCAGGCCGGCGATGATGAAGCCGGCGCCGGTGTTCTTCGGCATGTGGATCGGGATGAAGCCGCTGGTCGGGCGCTCGAACTTGTTGGCCTTCATGTCGTACCAGGCGTCGTTGTCGTGCACCACCGGCGTGAACGCGAAGTTGTACGACGGCGGGGGCGACGCGGTCGACCATTCGAGCGTGCGGCCGTTCCACGGGTCGCCGGTGGTGTCGCGCAGCTGTTCGCGGCGGATGAAGCTGACCACCAGCTGGACCAGGAAGCTCGCGATGCCCAGCGCGATCAGGAAGGCGCCGAAGGCCGCGATGACGAACCACACCTGCAGCGACGGGTCGTCGAAGTGGCTGAGCCGGCGCGTCACGCCCATCAGGCCCAGCACGTACAGCGGCATGAAGGCGAAGAAGAAGCCGATCTGCCAGAACCAGAACGAGCACTTGCCCCAGAACGGGTCGAGCTTGTAGCCGAAGGCCTTCGGGAACCAGTAGGTGATGCCGGCCAGCATGCCGAACAGCACGCCGCCGATGATCACGTTGTGGAAGTGCGCGATCAGGAACAGGCTGTTGTGCAGCACGAAGTCGGCCGGCGGCACCGCCAGCAGCACGCCCGTCATGCCGCCGATCACGAAGGTGACCATGAAGCCCACCGTCCACAGCATCGGCACCTCGAAGCGGATGCGGCCGCGGTACATCGTGAAGAGCCAGTTGAAGATCTTCGCGCCGGTGGGGATCGAGATGATCATCGTCGTGATGCCGAAGAACGAGTTGACGCTCGCCCCCGAGCCCATCGTGAAGAAGTGGTGCAGCCACACCAGGTACGACAGGATGGTGATCACGACCGTGGCGTACACCATCGACGCATAGCCGAACAGGCGCTTGCCGCTGAAGGTGGAGACCACCTCCGAGAAGATGCCGAAGGCCGGCAGCACCAGGATGTAGACCTCGGGGTGGCCCCAGATCCAGATCAGGTTCACGTACATCATCGCGTTGCCGCCGAGGTCGTTCGTGAAGAAGTTGGTGCCGACGGTGCGGTCGAGCGACAGCAGCGCGAGCACCGCGGTCAGCACCGGGAAGGCGGCGACGATCAGCACGTTGGTGCACAGCGCGGTCCAGGTGAAGACCGGCATCTTCATCATCGTCATGCCGGGCGCGCGCATCTTGACGATGGTGGCGACCAGGTTGACGCCCGACAGCAGCGTTCCCACCCCCGCGATCTGCAGGGACCAGATGTAGTAGTCGACCCCCACGTCGGGGCTGAACGCGATGCCCGACAGCGGCGGATAGGCGAGCCAGCCGGTGCGCGCGAATTCGCCGACGAACAGCGAGGCCATCGTGAGGCCGGCGCCGAAGGCCGTCATCCAGAAGCTGAAGTTGTTCAGGAACGGGAAGGCCACGTCGCGCGCGCCGATCTGCAGCGGCACGACGAAGTTCATCAGCCCGGTGACCAGCGGCATCGCGACGAAGAAGATCATGATCACGCCGTGCGCGGTGAAGATCTGGTCGTAGTGGTGCGGCGGCAGGTAGCCGACGTTCTCGCCGAACGACACCGCCTGCTGGGCGCGCATCATCACCGCGTCGGCGAAGCCGCGCAGCAGCATCACCAGGCCGAGGATCACGTACATGATCCCGATCTTCTTGTGGTCGATGCTGGTGATCCAGTCGCGCCACAGGTAGCCCCACAGGCGGTAGCGCGTGACCAGCGCCACCACGCCCACGCCGCCCAGGCAGACGGCGATGAAGGTGACGAGGAGGATGGGCTCGTGGAACGGGATCGCGTTCCAGGAGAGGCGGCCGAAGACGAGCTTCGTCAGGTCGAGGTGGTCGAGCATCGGGTGCGACTCAGTTCTTGGAGGTGCGGAGCACGGGCTGCGTGCCGGTGGGGTCGGCGACGGTGCACAGGGCGGCCGCGACGTAGTAGGTGCGCGGCGTGCCGCCGTCGGCCGCGGCTTCGCGGGCCTTCACGCCCTCGATGCCCTGGCGGCCCAGGCCGCCGCCGGCGTCGATGGCCATCATTTCCGACATGCACATCTTCGAGGCATCGACGCAGCGGTTCAGGATCGCGTCGTACAGGCCCGGCGCGACCGTCGCGTAGCGGCGCACCGGCTCGCGTTCGCTCGGCTGCTCGAGCTTCAGGTAGTCGGCGCGGGTCAGTTCCTTGCCGTCGGCCTTGGCGGCCTGCACCCACTTGTCGAAGTCGGCGTTGCCGAGGCCGTGGAAGCGAAAGCGCATGCCCGAGAAGCCGGCGCCGCTGTAGTTGGACGAGAAACCCTCGAACTCGCCGGGCTTGTTGATCACCGCGTGCAGCTGGGTCTGCATGCCGGGCATCGCGTAGATCATGCCGGCCAGCTCGGGGATGTAGAACGCGTTCATCACCGACGACGCGGTGATCTTGAACTGGATCGGCCGGTCGACCGGCGCGGCCAGGTCGTTGACCACCGCGATGCCCTGCTCGGGGTACAGGAACAGCCACTTCCAGTCCAGCGCCACCACCTCGACCACCAGCGGCTTCACGTCGGGCGTCACCTGGCGGGTGGCATCGATGCGGCCGAGCGGGCGGTAGGGGTCCAGCGTGTGCGTGCTGATCCAGGTGACGGCGCCGAGCGCGATGATGATCAGCAGCGGCGCGGCCCAGATGATCAGCTCGAGCTGGGTCGAGTGGTCCCAGTCGGGTTCGTAGCGGGCGGCGCGGTTGGAGGCGCGGTAGCGCCACGCGAAGAGGCCGATCAGCACGATCACCGGCACGATGATGAGCAGCATCAGCCAGGTGCTGACGAGGATCAGCTTGCCCTGCTGGGCGGCGATGTCGCCGGACGGGTTCAGCAGGACGGTGTTGCAGCCGGCCAGCAGCAGGGCGGGGGCCAGCAGGAGCAATCGGCTCAGGTGCTTGAGGGGTGGCATGACGGGGTCATCGAAGGAGGGGCGCGCGCAAAGTGCTTCCAACCGGCGCCCGATGGCCCGAGAATCTACGTTCAACGGCCCGGCTCGGGGATTGGACGTTTTGTCCTATCGCAACAAATGCCGGGCAATGCGAACCTTCAGGATGTGCGCACGACAGTCGATTGACGCTTCATGACGACCTCCAGCCTGGAACCGAAACACCCCCATCCGACGACCGAAGACATCGGTCGCGATGCCCGCCGCCTGCATGCCCACGACCCGAAGGTCGCGCCGGGCGAGATCGCCATCGGCGTGATCATCGGCCGCTCGTCCGAGTATTTCGACTTCTTCGTGTTCGGCATCGCGGCCGTGCTGGTCTTCCCCGCGGTGTTCTTCCCGTTCGAGAAGGGGCTGGAAGGCACGCTGTGGGCCTTCACGATCTTCTCGTTCGCGTTCATCGCGCGGCCGATCGGCAGCATCATCTTCATGGCCATCCAGCGCCGCTACGGCCGCGAGGCCAAGCTGACCATCGCGCTGTTCCTGCTCGGCTCGTCCACCGCCGGCATGGCCTTCCTGCCGGGCTACGAGAGCCTCGGTTTCACGTCCATCGTGCTGCTGTCGATCTTCCGCGTCGGCCAGGGGCTGGCGCTGGGCGGGGCCTGGGACGGCCTGCCGTCGCTGCTGGCGCTGAACGCGCCGAAGAACCGCCGCGGCTGGTACGCGATGCTCGGCCAGCTGGGCGCGCCGATCGGCTTCACGATCGCGAGCGGGCTGTTCGCGTTCCTGTACGCGAGCCTGAATTCCGAGGATTTCCTGACCTGGGGCTGGCGCTACCCGTTCTACGTGGCGTTCGCGATCAACGTGGTGGCGCTGTTCGCGCGGCTGCGCCTGGTGGCCACCAACGAGTACGCGAAGCTGCTCGACGCGCACGAGCTGGAGCCCACCGACGTCGGCGAGCTGGCGCGCTCGCAGGGCTCGACGGTGGTGATCGGTGCGTTCGCGGCGCTCGCGAGCTACGCGCTGTTCCACATCGTCACGGTGTTCCCGCTGTCGTGGATCAAGCTGTACTCGACGCAGTCGATCAGCGAGTTCCTCGCGGTGCAGATGGTGGGTGCCGGCATCGCGGCGCTGGGCATCATCGCGTCGGGCCGCATCGCCGACACCTTCGGGCGGCGCCGCACGCTGGGCACGCTGGCCGCCATGATCGCGGTGTTCAGCGGCTTCGCGCCGACGCTGCTGGGCGGCGGGCCGCTCGGGCAGGACGTGTTCATCCTGGTCGGCTTCGCGCTGCTCGGGCTGTCGTACGGCCAGGCGTCGGGCGCGGTGACCTCGAACTTCGAGACGCAGCACCGCTACACCGGCGCGGCGCTGACGTCCGACCTGGCCTGGCTGATCGGCGCGGCCTTCGCGCCGCTGGTGGCGCTGGGGCTGTCGGCGCACTTCGGGTTGGCGTATGTCAGCGTCTACCTGCTGTCCGGGGCCGCGGCCACGCTGATCGCTCTGAGCGTCAACCGCGCCATGGAAATCAAGGACTCGGCAGCCTCGTGACGCCATAGCCCGGAGGCCCATCCGGGCAGCGCTTCATCCGGATCGTGGGTCCCGGATCGCCATCCGGGCGACCTCATCGAGGCGCTGCTGGATGCACTCGGCCAGCAAACCGGCCACCAGCTTCACCACCGGCCCCGGCGGGCGCCCGGCGTCCACCGCGAGGCTGATGGTCTGCGCCTCGACGCCCTTGTCGCGCACCGGAATGAAACGCAGCGAACCTTCCTGCAGCTCCGGCGCCGCATCCAGCTGCGAGGTCAGCGCCACGTGGCTGCCCTGGCGCGCCAGCATCTTCACCAACTGCAGCGAGTTCGTCTCCACGCGCAGCCGCGCATCGTTGAACAGCCAGTGGTAGTGCGCCTCCAGGTAGCGGCGGATCAGCAAGGCCTTGCTCTGCAGCGCGATCGGGAACGCGCACACCTGCTGCAGGCTCACCGTCTCTTCCTGCGCCAGCGCATGCCCGGGCGCGACCACGCAACCCAGCGGCAGCGCGCGGCTCCACAACGACAGCAGCTCGCGCCGCGGCGGCAGGTTGAACACCGCCGCCAGCTCGGCCTTGCCGGCCAGCAGCGCCGCCACCGCATCGTCGCTGCTGCCGATCTCGATCCCGAGCGAGATGCGCGGGTGCTCGGCCGCCAGCCGCGCCACCAGCGGCGGCAGCACGCTGGTGGCGTGGCTGTCCATCGCCGCGATCCGCACATGCCCCTGGTGGATGCCCTGCAGCTGCCGGATCTCGGCCGCCACGCGCCGCTCGTCCGCCCGCCAGCGCCGCGCCAGCGTGACGATCGCGTCGCCCGGCGGCGTCAGCCGCATGCCCCGCGGCAGGCGTTCGAACAGCGGCACGCCGAGCGCCTCTTCCAGCTGCAGCACCTGGCGGTTGATCGCCGATGCGGCCACGTGCAGCTCCTTCGCCGCGCCCTGGATCGAGCCCGAGCGGGCCACCTGGTCCACATAGCGCAGTACCAGGGGAAGCAGGCTGTCGCGCATCGTGGGGTCCTTCTGCATGCTCAAAATGAGCATGCAGTGTTGCTCAATCGATGATGGACGGCAATGCAGGCGCTGCCTACGATGGCTTCACCTCATCCCTTTCCGGAGCCCCGCGATGCGTTCCCTCCCCCTGTGCCTGCTGGCCGGCCTGATGGCCTTTTCGGCCGCCGCGGCCCACGCCGGCTGGCCCGAGAAGCCGATCCGCATCGTCGTCACCTTCGCGCCGGGCGGCGCGAGCGACATCGTCGCGCGCGAGATCTCGGCCCCGCTGGCCAAGGCGCTGGGCCAGCCGGTGATCGTCGACAACAAGCCGGGCGCCGGCGGCACGCTGGGCGGGGCCGAGGTGGCACGCTCGGCGCCGGATGGCTACACGCTGATGCTGTCGAACTCGACGCCGCTGTCGATCGGGCCGTTCACGCTCGCCAAGCCGCCCTACGACCCGGTGAAGCAGTTCACCCACATCGCGATGCTGGGCGTCGCGCCGGTGGCCATCATGGCCAACCCGCAGGCCGGCATCGGCTCGCTGGCCGACCTGCCGAAGGCGGTGGCGGCGGCCAACGGCAACCTGAGCTTCGGCAGCGGCGGGCCGGGCTCGATCGGCCAGATCGTCGGCGAGATGCTGAAGGCCGACCTGAAGCTGAACATGACCCACGTGCCCTACCGCGGCGGTGCACCGATGACGACCGACCTGGTCGCCGGCGTGGTGCCGCTGGGCATCGACGTGATCACGGCCTACGTGCCGATGATGAGGAGCGGCCAGATCAAGGGCATCGCGGTGACCTCGCGCAAGCGCTCGCCGCTCGCGCCCGACGTGCCGACGGTGGTGGAGCAGGGCCGGCCCGACCTGGTCAGCGACAACTACTTCGGCGTCTCCGGTCCGGCCGGGCTGCCCAAGGAGGTCAGCGACAGGCTCGCGCAGGCGCTGGCCGAGATCATCGCGCAGCCGGCCGTCGTCAAGCGATTCGAGGAGCTGGGCATCACGACGCTGAAGATGAGCCCGGCCGAGTTCGGCGGTTTCGTCGAGAAGCAGATCCGCGACTGGGCGCCGGCGATCAAGGCGGCGGACCTGAAGCCGTGAGCGGCGCGATGGACTGGCATTCGCTCGTGCATTGCAGCGACGAGGCCTTCGTCGAGCACCTGGCGGGAGTCTTCGAGCATGCGCCGTGGGTGCCGGTGGCGGTGCTGGGCCAGCGGCCGTTCGCGAGCCCCGATGCATTGCACGGGGCGATGATGGCCCGGCTGCGCGCCCTGCCCGAGGATGAACTGCTGGCGCTGCTGCGCGGCCACCCCGAACTGGCCGGCGACCAGGCGCGCGGCGGCCGCATGACGGCGG
The DNA here is from genome assembly GCF_056404395.1 of Rhizobacter sp. P2_D12. Lineage (NCBI taxonomy): Bacteria > Pseudomonadati > Pseudomonadota > Betaproteobacteria > Burkholderiales > Sphaerotilaceae > Rhizobacter > Rhizobacter sp. P2_D12. The sequence goes on from NZ_JBFUEB010000011.1 coordinate 90,026, forward strand.
ATTCGGTGGCCGAGCAGGGCAGTCTGTCGCTGCAGGCGCTGCCCGCCGCCGAGGCGGCGCGCTGGGACGCGATGAACGCCACCTACCGCGAGCGCTTCGGCTTCCCGTTCATCCTGTGCATCCGCGAGCATTCGCTGGCGTCGGCGCTGCAGGCCTTCGCGCAGCGGCTGCAGCGCACGCGCGCCGAGGAACTGCAGCAGGCGCTGGCCGAGATCGGCCGCATCTCACGGCGGCGGCTTGCGGCGCGCATCGGCGGCTGAGGCCGCCTGCTGCGCTTGCAGCAAGGCCAGCCGCTCGCGCATCGCCGCCCCCATCGCGATCTGCGGGTTCGAGTAACCGTCGGTCTTGCCGGCCTCCTTCTCGCGCTGCGCGATCACCTTGCGCGCCGCCGCGTGCGCCGCCTCGAAGTCGCGGGTGCCGCGCAGGCCTTCGTCGTACATCGCGCGGCCGAAGAAGGTCAGCTCCGAGCGCCGCCCGCAGCCGTACGAGGTGTGGTCGCTGTCGGCCGCCGTCATCACCAGCGTGTCCGGGCCGGACAGCGGTGCGATCCAGCTGCCGGAGTAGCAGGCCGAGATCGACAGCACGCGGTGCCGGATGCCCGCCGCGTCGAGCCAGCCCTTCAGCATCTGCGGCGTGACCGAGTCGACGTCGAGCGGCCAGAACGAGGCCGCGAGCTGCCCGTCGCGCGCGCCGTGCGAGGTCAGGTGGATGAACAGCACGTCCTCGTCGCGGTCCATCAGCGTGGCCATCTTCGCGATCGCGCGTTGCAGGTTGACCGGCGTGGCCCACGGCAGCGGCGCCGGGTCCGCGTGCTGGCTCACCAGCTGCAGGCTGCGGCCGGCGCTGCCGAAGCGCTGCGCCATCACGTCCGACACCATCGCGCTTTCGCGGCGGAACACCGCCTCTTCGGCGTTCGGCGCGAAGGTCAGCGCGTAGACGTCGACCACGCCCTTGCGCTGCGGTGCCAGCGCCTGCAGCTGGGCCTGCAGCAGCTGCGACTGCTGCTCGACAAGCTCCTGCGTCAGCTTGAAGCGCGGCAGGGCGTCCTCGGCGGATTCGGCGCGCGCCGGGTACCAGTGCATGCCGCGGTCGAGCCAGATGGCGCTCGCGCTGACGGCTGCCACCAGCGCCACCATCGCCAGGCGCGGTGCGAGGCGGGTGCCGGCGCGCCACAGCAGCAGCACGCGTGCGAGAAACATCCACGCGATGGCCAGGTACCAGCAGCCCAGCGCCAGCCACTGCGCCTCGCCGCCCTCGGTGTACATGCCGCTGCGCGCCATCGGCAGCATCACCAGCGTCGGCACCAGCAGCATCGGCAGGCTTTGCGCGCCGAGCATCGCGAACAGTGCGACGGGCCGCTCGCGCGACACCAGCCAGCAGGTCCACAGCAGCAGCACCTGCGTCGCCCAGCCGCTGCCGAACAGTGCCTGCCAGTAGAAGCTCGCCGGACCGACGATGTACAGCCGTTCCAGCAGCACGCCGAGCGCCAGCGGCACCAGTACCAGGCAGGCGACGATCGCCGGCGTGGCCTGCAGGCCGGTCCAGTCGGGACGCATCAGCAGCGCGCTGCGCACGCCCTGGTGCCACCAGGCGCCCAGGGCGCCGCGCGGCAAGGCCGGTGCGGGAGGGGGCGGGGGTGTCGAAGGCGCCGGCGGCGTGTCGAGCGGCTCGGTGAAGTGGGTGTCGGTCATCGTGTTCTCGTGGTTCTCTCCCTCGCCGGGGGAATCTACCAAACGCCGATGTCAGCCCGCCTCGGCCAGCACGCTCGACATGTACTCGGTGAGGGCCCGCGCCGACGGCTTGGCGGCGCGCCCGGCCGGGAACACCGCGTTCAGTTCGGTCGTGCCGAGGTTCCAGTCCGGCAGCACGCGCACCAGCCGGCCGTTGGCAAGCTCGGCGCGGCAGCCCCAATGCCCCGTCACGGCGATGCCCATGCCCGCCATCGCGGCGGCCGTCGCGCCCTCGTTGACGGTGGCCGACAGGCGGCTCTGCACCCGCACCGTCACCGCCTTGCCGGCCTGCGTCATCGACAGGCCCTTCGGGCCCGGGCCGACCGGACCGGCGATGAAGCGGTGCGCCGCCAACGCGTCCGGCGTCGCGGGGACCCCGGCGTGCGCCAGGTAGGCCGGCGACGCCACCAGCACGCGACAGGTGGCACCCAGGCGCCGCGCCACCGCGCTGGAATCGGGCAGCTCGCCGAAGCGGAAGGCCACATCCACGCCATCCTGCACCAGGTCGTGTCGCTGGTCCTTCATCAGCAGCTCGATGCGCAGGGCCGGATGCCGTTCGGCGAAGGCGGGCAGGTGGGGGATCAGTTCGCGCACCGCGAAGCTGGAGGCGATGCCCACGCGCAGCACGCCGCGCAGCTCGCCGCTGCCGCGTGCGACGTGGTCGGCCTCGTCGAGCGCGTCGAGGATCGCCTCCACGCGCACCAGGTAGTCGGCGCCGCAGTCGGTCAGCGTGACGGCACGCGTGGTGCGCGTCAGCAGCGCGGTGCCGACCTCGCGCTCCAGCGCACTGACGATGCGCGACGCCGAGGGTTGCGACAGCCCCAGTTCGCGCGCCGCGCGCGAGAAGCTGCCGCCGCGTGCCACGCGGACGAAGAGCCGCAATGCAAAGAGCCGGTCATTCATGTTGTCTGTGAATATATCTTAGCCACCGAAGACGGCTACCGGCTTGCCTGCGAATCAAACACCATTCGTTCCGACGCCGACGTGGCGACAGGCATCCAAGGACAGAACCATGAGCAAGCTGAACAACAAGGTGGCCATCGTGACCGGTGGCTCGAAGGGCATCGGGGCCGCGATCGCGGCGGCGCTGGCCGCGGCCGGTGCCGCGGTGGTCGTCAACTACGCCAGCAGCCGCGCCGGCGCCGACGCGGTGGTGGCGAAGATCGCGAAGCAGGGCGGCCGGGCGATCGCGGTGCAGGGCGACATGGCGAAGGCGGCCGACGTCGAGCGCGTCTTCGCCGCCGCCCGCGAGGCCTTCGGCACGCCGAACGTGCTGGTGAACAACGCCGGCGTGTATGCCTTCGGCCCGATCGAAGACCTGAGCGAGGACGACTACCGCCGCCAGTTCGACACCAACGTGCTGGGCGTGCTGCTGGCCACGCGCGAGGCGGTGAAGCACTTCGGTCCGGCCGGCGGCAGCGTGATCAACATCGGCTCGATCGCGAGCGTCGGGCAGATGCCGAACTCGGCCGTCTACTCGGCGACCAAGAGCGCGGTCGACGCGATCACGCGCGTGCTGGCGATCGAGCTGGCGGCGAAGAAGATCCGCGTCAACACGATCGCGCCGGGCGCGACGGCGACCGAGGGGCTGGCGGCGATGGGCGTGGTCGACGGCAGCGACCTGCAGAAGGCGAAGGTCGCGGCGATCCCGGCCGGCCGCCTGGGGCGCCCGGAAGACATCGCGCCGCTGGTCGCCTTCCTGGCCAGCGACGACGCGGCGTGGATCACCGGCGAGCGCATCAGCGCGTCGGGCGGCCAGCGCTGAGGCCTGCGGGGCAGGGGACAATGCGGGCCCTTCCCGCTGCGTCTTCCCGCCCATGCCGTCTTCCCGCCCTGCTGCAAGCGTCGTCATCGTCGGTGGAGGCCCGGCCGGCCTGATGGCGGCCGAATGCCTCGCGGCCGGCGGCGTGCAGGTCGACCTGTACGACGCGATGCCCTCGGTGGGCCGCAAGTTCCTGCTCGCCGGCAAGGGCGGGTTGAACCTGACGCACAGCGAGCCGCTGCCGGGCTTCATCGAGCGCTACGGCGCACRGCGCGAGCAGGTGGCCCGCTGGCTCGACGTGTTCGGCCCGCAGGCGCTGCGCGACTGGGTGCAAGGGCTGGGCATCGCCACGTTCGTCGGCAGCTCGGGGCGTGTCTTCCCGACCGACATGAAGGCCGCGCCGCTGCTGCGTGCCTGGCTGCAGCGGCTGCGCGCGGCCGGCGTGCGCTTCCACATGCGCCGGCGCTGGCTGGGCTGGACCGAAGGCGGCGCGCTGCGCTTCGCATCGCCCGACGGCGAGCACGCGGTGCAGGCCGATGCCGTGCTGCTGGCGCTGGGCGGCGCGAGCTGGTCGCGGCTGGGCTCCGACGGCGCGTGGGTGCCGTGGCTGCAGGCGCGCGGCGTCGACGTCGCCGCGTTGCGCCCGTCGAACTGCGGCTTCGACGTCGCGCCGGCCTGGAGCGAGCATTTGCGCAGCCGCTTCGCCGGCGAGCCGCTGAAGTCGGTCGCGATCGCGCTCGACGACGGCTGGCAGCAGGCCGGCGAGTTCGTCGTCACGCAGACCGGCGTCGAGGGCAGCCTGGTGTACGCCGCGTCGTCGCGGCTGCGCGAGCAGATCGATGCGAGTGGCCAGGCGAGTTTCCTGCTCGACCTGCTGCCGGCGCGTTCGCACGAGTGGGTTGCCGCCGAACTGGCGCACCCGCGCGGGCCGCGTTCGCTGGCCACGCACCTGAAGACGCGCCTCGGCCTGCACGGCGTCAAGGCCGCCCTGCTGCACGAACTGGTGCCGAAGGCGGAGATGGCGGACCCGGCGCGGCTCGCGGCGCACATCAAGGGCCTGCGCATCCCGCTTCGCGCTGCGCGCCCGGTCGACGAGGCGATCAGCAGCGCCGGCGGAGTCCGTGCCGCGGCGCTCGACGCGTCGCTGATGCTGCGCACGCTGCCCGGTGTCTTCGTGGCCGGCGAGATGCTCGACTGGGAAGCGCCGACCGGCGGCTACCTGCTGACGGCGACCATGGCCAGCGCGCAGGTGGCGGCGCGCGGCCTGTTGCACTGGCTGGCCGCGGCGCCGGCTTCGGACACCGGGCCGCGCTGACCGTACTTACTGCTTCTTCGCGGCGCTGCTGCCGGCCGACTCGGTGTGCGACTGGGCCAGGGCCGTCGACGCGGCCGGTTCGGCGGACTTCGCGGGGCCGTAGGCCATCACGCCGGCGAACTCGCCGCCCATCGGCAGCGTGCCCTTGGCGCGGGCTTCGACCAGTTCGGCACGCACCTGGGCGCGGGTCTTCGGGGCGGCATCCTGGGCCATCGCGGCAGCGCTGCCGAGGGCGAGCGCGACGGTGGCGACGAAAGTCAGGACGGGGCGGGAGGCGGACAGCTGGTTCATGGTTCACTCCATCGGGTGGGTTCGACGGCGACCTGTCGTCGATGGAGTGGACTGTGGCGACGCGGGCCGCTTCGCGACACGGCGGTGCGACGAAGCGCCCGGCCGCGGCGCGAAACGCCGCCGGCGCGGCGTGAACGGAGGTCAGCGCAGCGCTGCCGCCCCGCCGGCACCCGCCAGGCGGGCCTGCGCCTCCCAGCGCCGGGCTGCATCCAGCACCGCGGCGAAGGCCTCGCCATCCTCCAGCAGCGCCCGCTTGGTCTTCGCGTCCAGCGGGTTCTCGATGCCGGTCTCGTCGCGCGGCATGCGGTCCTCGCGCACCGCCTTCAGCAGGCGCTCGATCTCGCCGGCGGCATGCGCCGGCGTCTGCAGCAGCACGAGGCGCTTGCTCTTGCCCGGGTTGCTGGGCACGTGGCACGAATCGCATTCGCCCTGGCGCAGCCGCAGCGCCAGGCGCTTGTACGCGCCTTCGAGCGGGCCCAGGTAGGGGTTGTCGGTGCGGTACAGGCCGTCGAACAGCGTGGCCTTCGGTTGCGTGCGGCCCTGCGCATCGGTCCACATCCATTGCCCGCTGAAGCCTGCCGGAGCCGGCACGGGCACCACCGCGGTGAGCGGCGGCTGCGTGCCGTGCACCGTGAACTGCGCCACCTTGACGCGCCCGCGCATCGGCTCCCACCACAGCAGGACCTCGTTCGCGCCCTGGTACATGGCCCACTTCTCGGCGTCGTGCCAGAACGGGTACGGGAACTGCCCCGGCGCGAGCCGGTTGCGGAAGCCGGTCGCGAAGCGCAGCTGGAACAGCCCTTCGGAGGCGACGTAGCGCACGCTGTGCCGGCCGTCGAACATGAACAGCGGCATGTACATTCCCGTCAGCACGTCGGGCGCGAACTGCGTCAGCGAGCTGGCCTGCAGCGACAGCGCCGGGTCGCGCTGGCGGCCCCACAGCACGATCGCATCGAGCGCGTCGCGCAGCACGGCATCGCCGAACAGCCCGCGCTTGCACTGCTCGAAGGCCGGCTGATCGGCGGTGTCGGCCACCGGGCAGTGGCGCGTGAAGGCGGTGGCGATCTCGGCGGCCGCGGCGCGCGCCTGCACCCACTGCTCGTCGCTCGGCGCGCTGCCGGCCGCCCACGCCGGCAGGCCGGCGAACCCCCAGGCGAGCACCGTGAGCCCGCGTTTCCAGCATGCTGCCATGGTGTCTCCTGCTTGGTTGGGTTTCAGCCGACGATGCGGCCGTAGCGGTCGACGACGACCGTCTCGACGTACTGCGAACCGTGCGGGTTGTCGGGCGCATAGGCGACGCGGTAGCCGCCCAGGTCGGTGCGCAGCGTCGTCAGCGCGTCGCGCACGCGGGCACGCGTCACGCCGCCGGCCTTGGCCGCGGCGCGCGCCGCCTCGACCGCGACGCGGCCGGCGATGTAGCCCTCCAGCGTCGTCAGGCCCAGCGTCGCGCTGCCACCCAGCGCGGCCAGGTCGCTCTTGCACTGCCCGACCACGCCGACCCCCAGCGCCGACGGCCGCGGCACCACCAGGCTCATCACCACGCTGCGCCGCGTCGCGACCACGCCGTCGATCAGGTCCTGGCCGGCGAACGACGACGAGAAGTGCATGCCCGGGTAGGCACCGGTGTGCATGTGCTCGATGATCGACAGCACCGGCGTGGCATTGGTCGTGAACATCACGCAATCGAGCCGCTGCTCGAGCAGCTGTTGCGCCACCGCCTGCAGCGAACCGCCATTGCGGTCGATCGGCACGATGACGGTCGGTTGCACGCCGAGCCGGGCCAGCGCGTCCTCCATCGCCAGCAGGTTGGCCTTCGAGGTGTCCTTCAGGTGCACGTAGCCGATGCGCTTGAAGCCGAACTCCTTCGCGTAGCCCACCATGCGCCGGTACTCGACGTCGTAGCCGGCGCGCACGTGCACCGCGCCGGACGTCGCCGAGCTGCGGATGCCCATGTTGCCGCTGGCGGTGCCGATCAGCGCGATCTGGTTCTTCTCGACCTGCGGCATGCAGGCCTCGGCGGCCGCGCCGCTGGTCAGGCCGACCAGGGCCGCGGCGCCGTCGCCGATCAGCTTCTGCACGTTGGCGATGCAGCGGTCCTTGGTGCCGCCGTCGTCGAGCACCTGCAGCTCGAAGCGCGGGCCCTTGGGGTCGGCGCGGTTGGCGGCGGCGAACGCGGCCAGGATGCCGTCGCGCACGTCGGCGCCGTAGCGCGCCTGGGCGCCGCTGAGCGATGCGCTCTGGCCCAGCGTCACGACGGTGTTGGCGGCGAAGGCGAGGCGCGGGAAACCCGCGCAGGCGGCAGCGCCGCCCAGGAGAAGGTCACGGCGTTTCATGGTGTGCCCTTCAGCCGACGAGGCGGCCATAGCGGTCGATCGCGATCAGGTCCACATAGCGCGAGCCGTGCGTCGTGCCGGCGAAGTCGACCTTGTAGCCGCCCAGGTCGCTGCGCAGGCCGGCCAGCGATTCCCTCATCCGCGTGCGGTTCGGTGTGCCGGTCTTGGCCGCGGCATGGGTCGCCTCGACGGCGATGCGCCCGCTGATGTAGCCCTCCAGCGTCGTGATGCCCAGCCGCGCGCCGTTGTTCAGCAGCGCCAGGTCGCGCTGGCATTGCGCGACCACGTTGACGCCCATCTGCGACGGCCGCGGCACCACCATGCTCATCACGCAGCTCTGCTTGCGCGCGGTCAGCGTGTCGATCAGGTCCTGGCCGGCGAAGGACGAGGCGTAGAACAGGCCGGCGTACTTGCCGCGCACCAGGTGGTCGATGATCTTGCCGACCGGGCCTGCATTGGCGGTGAACAGCACGCAGTCCAGGCGTGCGGCCAGCAGTTCGTTGGCGACGCCGTCGAACGAGGTGGCATTGCGGTCGATGGCGATGGCCACCTTGGGCTGGATGGACATCGCCGCCAGCGCGGCGTTCATCGCCTCCAGGTTGGCCTTCGAGGTGTCGCCCAGGTAGACGACCCCGACGCGCTGCATGCCGAAGTCCTTCACGTAGCCGACCATGCGCTTGTACTCGGCGTCGTAGCCGGCGCGCACGTGGAAGGCGCCGCCGAGGTTGCCGCTGCGGATGCCCATGTTGCCGCTCGCGGTGCCGAGCATCGCGATCTGCGCATCCTCGATCACCGGCATGCAGGCTTCTGCGCCCGCACCGCTGGTCAATCCGATCAAGGCGGCCGAGCCCGATTCGACCAGCTGCATCACGTTCTTCATGCAGCGGCTGCGCACGCCGCCGTCGTCCAGCGTCTGCAGGTCGAAGTGCAGGCCGGTGCCGGCTTCGTTGGCGTTCGCCGCGGCGAAGGCGGCGGCGATGCCGTTCTGCACGTCGCGGCCGTAGCTGGCCTGGCCGCCGCTCAGCGAGGCCGACTGGCCGAAGCTGACGACGCGGGCGCCGGCGGCGCGCGACGTCGCCAGCGGCCACAGTGAAACGCCGGCGCTCGCGGAGGCGGCCAGCAACAGGTTTCTGCGCTTCATGTTCATCTCTCCCTGAGACCACGTCATGGCGACGTGATCGGGTTTCGACAGCGCACGAGCGCACTGAAGCTGGCGTAGCCCGCCCTTACGTCCGTAGCACCCTGTTTCGCGGCGCTAGGTGTAAGCGAGCTTGAAATTGCGGCGAGAGCTGACGCGCCCGCCGATGCGGGCCGGCGGTCAGCTTCCCGGCGCCACCGGCCCCCGGCGCGATCAGAAACTGACGCGCACGCCCGTCTTCACCGAGCGGCCGGGCAGCGGCGACAGGTCGCGCACCGTCTGCACGGTGGAGGCGCTGTAGGCCAGCTTGTCGCCCAGGTTGCCCAGCTTCAGGAACCACAGCGCCTGGCTGCTGCCGATCTCGAAGTGCCGCGACAGCGACGCGTTGACGATCGCGTAGCCGCTGGTCGCGACGTCGGTGCTCGGCACGCGCTGCTGGCTGGCCGCGCTGTCGACCTCGAGGCGGGCATCCCAGGGCCCGGCGCCCAGGTCCAGCCCGACCAGCGCACGCAGCGGCGCCACGCGCGGCAGCGCCTCGCCGGTATCGAGGTTGGTGGCGCGCGTGTAGTCGAGCTTGCCGTCGACGCCCAGCGTCCAGCCGTCGCGGCGCAGCAGGCGCTGCTTGCCGTCGATCTCGATGCCGTTCAGGCGTGCGCGCACCGCGCGGAAGGCGTACTCCGGGAACGACTCGGGGCCGTTGTCGCCATCGGCCTGCACCGTCTGGCCAGTGGACTCCAGCGAGATGAAGCGCGAGAAGCGCGTGCTGAACGCGCCGAAGCGCACGTGGTTGCCGTCGTCCTTCCATTCGAGCGCGACGTCGATGTTGTTGCCGCGCTCGACGCCCAGCGTCGCATCGCCGCGCTCGTAGGCGCCGGTCGCCGCGTGCACGCCGTTGGCATACAGCTCGAACGAGGTCGGCGCGCGCTCGGTGTAGCTCAGCGCGCCGGTCAGCGCCCATTGCGGCGTCAGCTTGTAGACGTTCGACAGCGATGCGCTGCGCAGCGAGAAGCTGCGCGCATCGGCGGCGCCGAACTTCGGCTCGGCCGCATCGGCATCGCCGTCGGACGTGATGCGCGCATGCTCGACGCGCAACCCGGCGCTCAGCGTACCGGCCGCCCATGGCAGCTCCTCGAGCGCGAACAGCGCCTGCCGTTTCGTGCGCGTGCTCGGCACGAAGGCCTCGTCGCCGAGCGCCGAGAAATCGAAGTCCTCCGCCTGCAGCCCGACCACGCCCTGCACCGGGCCGATCGCGGCGTGCGTGGCCTCGATGCGGGCCTCGTTGCCGCTGGTCTTGAAGGTGGTGCCGATCGCGCCGGTGCCGGTGTCGACCTCCTGGTGCTGGTAGCGCGTGTGGTTGAAGGTCGCACGCACGCCGGTGAACGGGCCGTCCAGGTCCTTCAGCTCGCCGGCCACGCCGACGTGGTCGCGCTTCATGTCGATGTCGACGTCGGGCTCGGCCACCGCGCCGTAGGTGCTGCGGTAGGTGTCGACCGACAGGCCGACGTGGCCGTGGTCGAAGAACAGCGAGCCGCCCACCGCGCCGCCGTGCGTGTCGCTGGCCGAGGCGCGCACGCGCTTCGTCTCCGGCAGGTCGGCGCCGTCGGCGCGCGGCGTGAAGCTGGGCACGTGCAGGTCCGAGGTCTTGCGGCCGAAGGCATCGACGTGCAGGCCGAACTGGCCGTTGCCGGTCTCCAGCAGCGCCGCGCCGCCGCGTTCGGCATCGGCGCCGCCCAGGCGCAGCTCGGCCGAGCCGCCCAGGCCGGTCAGCGGGCTCGACGGGATGCGGTTGTCCAGCGTGTTGACGACGCCGCCGACGGCGCTGCCGCCATACAGCAGCGCGCCCGGGCCGCGCAGCACCTCGATGCGGTCGGCGATCAGCGGGTCGATCGGCACCGCGTGGTCGAAGCTCAGGCTCGACGCGTCGAGCGAGCCCCCGGCATTGCTGAGCATGCGCACGCGGTCGCCGTCCAGGCCGCGGATCACCGGGCGGTTGGCGTTCGGGCCGAAGTAGGTGGACGACACGCCGGGCACGCCGTTCAGCGTTTCGCCGATCGAGCTGCCGCGGCGCAGCGTCAGCTCGTCGCCGGTCAGCACCGAGACCGGCGCGGCGACCTCGCTGCGGCCGAGCGGGTTGCCGGTGACGACGACCTTCTCCAGCGTGGTGGGCGCACTGGCCGCGGCGGCGGGTGCGACGGCCGCAGCCGGGGTGGATTGTGCAAAGGCAGCCGAAGAGAAGGCGAGCGAGATGGCCACGGACACGGCGTGGCGCTTCGAGACGAACGAATTCATGGGGAGACTTCCGGAAAGCTGATGACGCCGGCCCCGGCTGCGCGCGAGCGCCACCGGGACCGGGCGGAAAGACGGGGATCAGCTCAGGGAAGGGGGCCCGCGGGCGAGGAAGCCCGAGGACTGGGTGGCGATGTGCCAGCCGCGGTGCAGGGCCACGGGGGCCTGCACGAATTCGAGGGGGACCAGCGCCGGCGCGATGCTGGCGAGCGCATCGCCGTGGCCCAGCTGGTCGTAGACGTCGCAATCGCCGTCATGCTGGTGGCCGGCGAAGAGCTTTTGCAGCCACCCGGCTGACGCCGGATCCACCTTGGCCGACAGCTGCGACCAGGCGGCCGCCGAGCCCGGCGCATGCGGCATGTGCGCGATGCGGTGCATCAGCCCCAGTGCCTGCACCAGCACGAGCGACGCGAGCAGCAGCGCGACGAGGGCGATGCGGCGGGCTGCGGGGGCGGTGCGGGAATGGGACATGGGCGACGGCGTGAGGCCGCGAGCATAGCAAACGGTGACAAATCCCCCGGGTCAGGCCCCGGTTTGCGTGTGGCAAACTCCGCCGCTTTCCTGCTCTGCAGCCCGCCACGGGCCCCTTCGTTTTGGACAAGATTCTTCTGCAGATCGCCGCCGAGCTGAAGGTTCGGCCGGTGCAAGTGAATGCCGCGGTGCAACTGCTGGACGGAGGCGCCACCGTGCCCTTCATCGCACGCTACCGCAAGGAGGCCACCGACGGCCTCGACGACATCCAGCTGCGCGAGCTGGAAGCGCGCCTGTCGTACCTGCGCGAACTCGAAGACCGGCGCGAGGCGGTGCTCAAGAGCATCGACGAGCAGGGCAAGCTGACGCCCGAGCTGCGTGCCGCGATCGAGGCCGCGCCAACCAAGCAGGAGCTGGAAGACCTGTACCTGCCGTACAAGCCGCGCCGCCGCACCAAGGGCATGATCGCCCGCGAGGCCGGCCTGGAGCCGCTGGCCGACAAGCTGTTCGCCGACCCGTCGCTCGACCCGGCCGCCGAGGCGGTGGCCTTCATCAATGCCGACGGCGGCTTCGCCGACGCGCATGCGGTGCTGGACGGCGTGCGCGACCTGCTGAGCGAGCGCTGGGCTGAAGACGCCGCGCTGGTCGGCAAGCTGCGCGGCTGGCTGTGGGACGAAGGCCTGCTGCGCTCGAAGCTGATGGACGGCAAGGACGTCAACCACCCCGACGTCGCCAAGTTCCGCGACTACTTCGAGTACGACGAACCGATCGCCCGCGTGCCCTCGCACCGTGCGCTGGCGGTGTTCCGCGGCCGCACGCTGGAGTTCCTGGACGCGAAGCTGGTGCTCGACGAAGAGGTGGTGCCCGGCCAGCCGACGCTGGCCGAGGGCCGCATCGCGGTGCACCTGGGCTGGAGCCACAAGAAGCGCCCGGCCGACGACCTGATCCGCAAGACCATCGGCTGGACCTGGAAGGTCAAGCTCAGCCTGAGCCTGGAGCGCGACCTGTTCAGCCGGCTGCGCGAGGACGCCGAGAAGGTGGCGATCAAGGTGTTCGCCGAGAACCTGCGCGACCTGCTGCTGGCCGCGCCGGCCGGCCCGCGCGTCGTGATGGGGCTGGACCCGGGCATCCGCACCGGCGTCAAGGTGGCGGTGGTCGACGTCAACGGCAAGGTGCTGGACACCCACACCGTCTACCCGCACGAGCCGCGCAACGACTGGGAAGGCTCGATCCACACGCTGCGCCGGCTGTGCGCGACGCACGGTGTCAACCTGATCGCGATCGGCAACGGCACCGCGAGCCGCGAGACCGACAAGCTGGCGTCCGACCTGATCAAGCGCATCCAGCAGCTGGCGCCGGGCACGCACATCGAGAAGGTGGTGGTCAGCGAGGCCGGCGCGTCGGTCTATTCGGCCAGCGAATACGCGAGCAAGGAACTGCCCGATCTCGACGTGAGCCTGCGCGGCGCGGTCAGCATCGCGCGGCGCCTGCAGGACCCGCTGGCCGAGCTGGTGAAGATCGAGCCGAAGAGCATCGGCGTCGGCCAGTACCAGCACGACGTCAACCAGAGCGAGCTCGCGCGCAGCCTGGACACGGTGATCGAGGACTGCGTCAACTCGGTCGGCGTCGACCTGAACACCGCGTCGGCGCCGCTGCTGTCGCGCGTGTCGGGGCTGAGCGGCGCGGTGGCCGCGAGCATCGTGCGCTGGCGCGATGCCAACGGCTCGTTCCGCAACCGCCAGCAGCTGCTGGACGTGAGCGGACTCGGCGCGAAGACCTTCGAGCAGAGTGCCGGCTTCCTGCGCATCCGCGGCGGCGACAACCCGCTCGACCAGTCGGGCGTGCACCCCGAGACCTACCCGGTGGTCGAGAAGATCATGCGCGCGGTCGACAAGCCGGCCGCCGAGGTGATGGGCCGCAGTGACGTGATCCGCGCGCTGAAGCCCGAATCGTTCGCCGACGAGAAATTCGGCGCGATCACGGTGAAGGACATCTTCGCCGAGCTGGAGAAGCCGGGGCGTGATCCGCGGCCGGACTTCAAGGTGGCGCGCTTCAACGACGGCGTCGAGGACATCAAGGACCTGCAGCCCGGCATGACGCTGGAAGGCACGGTCAGCAACGTCGCGCAGTTCGGCGCCTTCGTCGACCTGGGCGTGCACCAGGACGGCCTGGTCCACGTGAGCCAGCTGAGCAACAAGTTCGTCAACGATGCGCGCGAGGTGGTGAAGACCGGCGACATCGTCAAGGTCAAGGTGCTCGAGGTCGACCTGGCACGCAAGCGCATCTCGCTGACGATGAAGCTCGACGCGGCGGTGGCGCCGCGCGGCGAGCGCAACGGCGACAACAGCTACCGGCCGGCCGGGCGCGGCGAGCGCAGCGGCGGCGGTGGCGCGCGGGCACCGCAGCAGCAGCAGCCGGCGGGGCAATCCGCGATGGCGGCTGCTTTTGCGAAGCTGCAAGGCAAGCGCTGAGCCGGACTGCCGGTTTCAGGGCAACATCGGGCATGACACTGCAACGAGGAACACAGCGATGAACCAACGTCTTCGACCCCCTGCTCTTCGACCCCTTGCCCTGGCCGTCGTGCTCGGCGCGGCCGGCCTGCTGGGCGCCTGCGCGCATGCGCCGGGCCCGAGCGCCAGCGCGATCCTGCTGCCGACCACCGGCAATGCCGCGACCGGCGTCGTCACCTTCCAGCAGATCGACGACCACGTGCTGGTCAAGGGCAAGGTGCGTGGCCTGAAGCCGAACCAGGAACACGGCTTCCATGCGCACGAGAAGGGCGATTGCTCGAGCGGCGACGGCATGAGCACCGGCGGCCACTTCAACCCGACCGGCAAGCCGCACGGCACGCCGCTGGGCGATCACCATGCGGGCGACATCCCGGCCATCACGGCCGATGCGAACGGCGTGGCCGATTTCGAGTTCCTGCTGAGCGGCGTGAGCATCGGCTCCGGCCCGACCGACCTGGTCGGCCGCGGCCTGATCGTGCACGCGAACCAGGACGACTACACGACCCAGCCGACGGGCAACTCCGGCGCCCGCATCGCCTGCGGCGTGATCAAGAAAGATTGATGGTTGACACGGATCGGTTCGGGCTGGGGGATCCGTTCGGGCTGAGCGATCCGTTCGGGCTGAGCCTGTCGAAGCCCTGGTTCGATGCGCGCAGGCCCTTCGACAAGCTCAGGGCGAACGGCTTGCCGGGTGCGTCGGCATGAAGGCCCTGCTGGTCGCAGCAGGCCCGCGCGCCCGCCGGCACCTGCAGCAGCACGGCCTGCGCCCGCAGGACGTGCGCGCCATCCCGGCCGCGGCCGGCGGCCCGAAAGGCCTGGCGCTCAACCACCTCGACCGCTTCCTGTTCGGCGACTGGCTGCCGCGCAGCGACCACGTCGTGCACCTGCTGGGCGCGTCGATCGGTGCCTGGCGCATGGCCACCGGCTGCCTCGACGACCCGGTGCGCGAACTGGCGCAGATGGCCGCCGACTACATCGGGCAGGAGTACGAGCACCGGCCCGGCAAGCAGCCGACCGCCACCCACGTCAGCCAGGTCTTCGCCGACAACCTGCAGCGCCAGTTCGGGCCGCGCGAGGCCCAGGTGCTGCAGCATCCGCGCTACCGGCTGCACGTCTTCACGAGCCGCGGCCGCCACGTGCTGGGCCGCCAGGGCCGGCTGCGCACGCCGATCGGCTACCTGGGCGCGTTCGCCGCCAATGCCGTGAGCCGCCGCGCGATGGGCGGCTGGCTCGAGCGCGTGGTGTTCTCCGACCCGCGCGATGCGCTGCCGCTGTCGCTGGCCGACTACCGCACGCACGGCGCGGTGCTGGATGCATCCAACCTGCGTGCCAGCATCCTCGCGAGCTGCTCGATCCCGTTCTGGCTCGATGCGGTGCACGACATCCCCGGCGCACCGACCGGCGCCTACTGGGATGGCGGCATCACCGACTACCACCTGCACCTCGACTATGCGTCGATGCACGACGGCCTGGCGCTGTACCCGCACTTCCAGAAGACGGTGGTGCCGGGCTGGCTCGACAAGGGCTTCAAGCGCCGCCACCGGGCCAGCGCGATGCTCGACAACCTGGTCGTGCTGTACCCCAACCCCGAATGGATCGCGACGCTGCCGAACGGCAAGCTGCCCGACCGCGCCGACTTCAAGGCCTGGGGCGACGACGTCGCCGGACGCCGGACCGCCTGGACGCGGGCGTTGCAGGAAAGCGAACGGCTGCGTGACGATTTCGCGACATGGCTGGATCGCCCGGAGGCCGCCGACTTGTAGGGGGTGCTGCCGGTCGGAAACGTCGCCGGCCTCCCCTAAAATTCGGCGGATGCGCCACTCCCTGCCGTACCCTCCGCAGCGCCCCCTCCCGATGGCGCCGGCCCGCCCGTGACCGCCGCCGCTGTCCACCAGGCCCACCAGGCCCCCTCGCTCCTGCAGTTCCGCCGCCTCGCCGGTGTGCTGGCGCCGGCCGCGCTCGACCGCCGCGTCCACACCGCGCAGGAGCCATCCGACATCGCATCGCCCGCGCTGCTGCATCCGGCCGACCCGGTCACCGAGACCTGGAGCGCCGCCGGCACGCTGCGCGAGCAACGGCGCGGCAGCGCGCGCTTCAGCGCCAACGGCGACTGGCTGATGGGCACGCTGTGCGTCGACGAGACCGCGCTGCCCGGCGGCCTGGGCGCCGCGGCGCGGCAGGTGTACGACGAACTCTTCGAGCTGCTGCGCGCCGAAGGCTGCATGCACCTGCTGCGGCTGTGGAACTACATCGCCGACATCAACGGCACCGATCCGGCCGACGGCATGGAACGCTACCGGCAGTTCAACGTCGGCCGCCAGGATGCCTTCCTGGCCGCGCAGCGCAGCGCCTTCGACGGCTCGCCGGCCGCCTGTGCGCTGGGCACCACGCGCGGCCCGCTGACGGTGCACTTCCTGGCCGGGCGCGAGGCGCCGCGGGCGGTCGAGAACCCGCGCCAGGTCAGTGCCTACCGCTACCCGTCGCAGTACGGCCCGCGTGCGCCGACCTTCTCGCGCGGCGCGCTGGCCCCGGTGGGTGGCGGGCGCGAGGCGCTGTTCGTGTCGGGCACGGCGAGCATCGTCGGCCACCAGACGCTGCACGCCGGCGACGTCGCGCGGCAGACCGAGGAGACGCTGGCCAACGTCGGCGCGGTGGTCGATGCGGCCAACGCGCTGAGCATGGTCGGGCCGCGGGCGCACCGGGTCGAGAACCTGGCCTGCACGGTCTACGTGCGCCACCCGCACGACCTGCCGCGCGTGCGCGAGGTGCTGGCGCAGCGGCTCGGTGCCGATGCGCCGGCGCTGCGCGACGCGATCTTCCTGCGCGCCGACGTGTGTCGCGCCGACCTGCTGGTCGAGGTCGAGGCGCACAGCATCGCGTCCGCCGCGGGCGCGGCGACATGATCCGCCGCGGCTGGCAGCTCGCGTGCTTCTACCTGCTGCTGTCGGGGCTGGGGCTGGCCTCGCTGGTGTGGAACCTGGTCGCCGCGCTGCTGCGCCCGCTGCTGCCGCGCCGGCGCGCACAGGCGCTGGGGCGGCATGTGATCGCCACCTCGTACCGCACGTTCTGGAACCTGGCCGCGGTGTTCGGGCTGATGGAGGTCGACGCGCAGGCGCTGGACCGGCTGAACGATGAAGCCACCGGCCTCGTGATCGTCGCCAACCACCCGAGCATGGTCGATGCGCTGCTGATCGTCGCGCGGCTGCGGCGTGCGGTGTGCATCATGAAGGGCGACCTGATGCGCAACGTGTTCCTCGGCGCCGGGGCGCGGCTCGCGCGCTACATCCCGAACGATTCGCCGCGCACGATGCTGCGGCATGCGATCGCCAGCCTGCAGGAAGGGGCGCAGCTGGTGATGTTCCCCGAGGGCACGCGCACCGAAGGCAGCGTGCTGAACACGTTCCGACCCGGCGTCACGGTGATCGCCCACAAGGCCGGCGTGCCGATCCAGACGGTATTCATCGAGACCGATTCGCCGTACCTGCGCAAGGGCTGGCCGATCTGGCGCGTGCCGCCGTTCCCGATGGCGTTCCGCTTGCGGCTGGGGGCGCGCTTCGAGGTGCAGACCGATGACAAGGCGATGACGCTGGACGCGCTGGAAGCGTATTTCCGCAAGGAGCTGGCGTGAACTCGACCACCCATGCGGTGCTGATCCCGAGCTACAACACCGGCGCGACGGTGTACGACACGGTGCGTGCGGCGCGCGCGCAGTGGTCGCCGGTGTGGGTGGTGGTCGATGGCAGCACCGACGGCACGGCCGAGGGCCTGCAGCGGCTGGCCGAGGCCGATGCGCAGCTGCACGTGATCGTGCTGCCGGCCAACCAGGGCAAGGGGGCGGCCGTGCTGGCCGGACTGCAGGCGGCACGGGCGGCGGGTTTCACGCATGCGCTGACGATGGATTCGGACGGGCAGCACCCGGCCGGGCTGATCCCGCAGTTCATGGCGCGCTCGGCGGAGCATCCGGATGCGATGGTGCTGGGCAAGCCGGTGTTCGATGCCTCGGCGCCCTTGCTGCGCGTGCGCGGGCGGCGCATCTCGAACGGCTGGACCGACCTGGAGACGCTGGGGGCCGGCATCGGCGATTCGCTGTACGGCTTCCGGGTCTACCCGATCGAGCCGCTGATGGCGGTGATGAAGCGCCAGCCCTGGATGCGGCGCTTCGACTTCGACACCGAGGCGGTGGTGCGGCTCGCCTGGCGCGGCGTGGCGCCGATCAACCTGCCGGCGCCGGTGAAGTACCTGACGGCGGAAGAGGGCGGGGTGTCGCACTTCCGCTATGGGCGCGACAACGTGCTGCTGACGTGGATGCACACGCGGCTGATGGTGGAGTTTCTCTGCCGGTTGCCGGTGCTGGCGTGGCGGCGGGTGATGCGCAGGCCGCCGTTCCAGTACCGGACGTGATGGACGAGCTCCCGGGTGACAACCCGGGATCGTCTCAACATTCGACGATGTTCACCGCCAAGCCGCCGCGCGCGGTTTCCTTGTACTTCGTCATCATGTCCGCCCCCGTGTCGCGCATCGTCTTGATGACCTTGTCCAGGCTCACGTGGTGCGTGCCGTCGCCGCGCATCGCCATGCGCGCCGCGTTGATCGCCTTCACCGACGCGATCGCGTTGCGTTCGATGCACGGGATCTGCACCAGCCCGCCCACCGGGTCGCAGGTGAGCCCGAGGTGGTGTTCCATGCCGATCTCGGCCGCGTTCTCGACCTGCTCGGGCGTGCCGCCCAGCACCGCGCACAGCGCGCCCGCGGCCATCGAGCAGGCCACGCCGACCTCGCCCTGGCAGCCGACCTCGGCGCCGGAGATCGACGCGTTCTCCTTGTAGAGGATGCCGATCGCCGCGGCGGTGAGCAGGAAGTCGATCACGCCCGCCTCGGTGGCGCCGGCGACGAAGCGCGCGTAGTAGTGCAGCACCGCCGGCACGATGCCGGCCGCGCCGTTCGTCGGTGCCGTGACGACCCGGCCGCCGGCCGCGTTCTCCTCGTTCACCGCCAGCGCATACAGGTTGACCCAGTCCAGCACCTGCAGCGGGTCGCGCAGCGCCGCTTCCGGGTTGGACGACAGCTGGCGGTGCAGGTCGGCCGCGCGCCGCCGCACCTTGAAGCCGCCGGGCAGCACGCCGTCGGTGCGCGAGCCGCGCAGCACGCAGTCCTGCATCACCTGCCAGATGTGCAGCAGGCCGGCGTCGATCTCGGCGTCGCTGCGCCAGTGCCGTTCGTTGCGCCGCATGATCTGCGCGATGCTGCAGCGCTCGCGCGCGGCGATCACCAGCAGGTCGGCCCCCGAATGGAAGGGCAGCGGCAGCACCGTCGTGTCGGGCGCCAGCACCTTCTGCTTGCTGCCGTCGGCGGCCAGTTCCTCGCTGACGACGAAGCCGCCACCCACCGAGTAGTAGGTGCGCGCGGTGAGCTCGGCGCCCGCGGCATCGAAGGCCACGAAGCGCATGCCGTTGGCATGGAAGGGCAGCGTCTGCCGCCGGTAGAACACCAGGTCGGTCTTTTCGTTGAAGCTGACCGCCTGCTCGCCCAGCAGGTTCAGCTGCTTGCCGCTGCGGATCGCCTCCAGGTGGGCCGGGATCGCGTCCGGGTCGACGCGGTCGGGCTCGTGCCCGGCCAGGCCCAGCAGCACGGCCTTGTCGCTGCCGTGTCCCTTGCCGGTGGCACCGAGCGAGCCGTACAGCTCGCACTGGACACGCTGCGTGGCAGGCAGCAAGCCGTCATGCTGCAGCCGCAACGCGAACAGCCGCGCCGCACGCATCGGCCCCACGGTGTGCGAACTCGACGGCCCGATGCCGATCTTGAACAGGTCGAACACCGAGACGGCCATGAGCGTTTCCTCTCAAGAAAGAGCGACAAGAGCGACACCGGCGAACCGTTCGCCCTGAGCAGGGACTGAGCTTGCCGAAGGCCCGTGTCGAAGGGCGGGTGCCGTAGCGGGCCGGACATCCCTGCACACGGCCAGCAGGACTTCGACAAGCTCAGTCCGACCCTTCGACAAGGTCAGGGCGAGCGGGATTCTTTGCCATCGACGGCTCAATAGTCCGTCAGCGGCGGGCAGCTGCAGAACAGGTTGCGGTCGCCGTAGACGTTGTCGACACGCCCCACCGGCGACCAGTACTTCTGCCGCTTCAGGCTCTTGACCGGGAAGGCCGCTTCCTCGCGCGAGTAGGCATGCGGCCACTCGGCCTTCATCAGCGCGCCGGTGGTGTGCGGCGCCGCCTTCAGCGGGTTGTCATCCTGCGGCCACTGCCCCTGCTCGACCTTGCGGATCTCTTCGCGGATCGCGATCATCGCGTCGCAGAAGCGGTCCAGCTCGACCAGCGGTTCGCTCTCGGTCGGCTCGACCATCAGCGTGCCGGCCACCGGGAAGCTCAGCGTCGGCGCGTGGAAGCCGTAGTCGATCAGGCGCTTGGCCACGTCCTCGGCGCTGACGCCCGAGCTGTCCTTCAGCGGGCGCAAATCGAGGATGCATTCGTGCGCGACGCCGCCCCCCTTCACGCCGGCGATGTTGCCGCTGTAGTGGATGTCGTAGTGGTCGGCCAGGCGCGCGGCCACGTAGTTGGCGCTCAGGATGGCGGTCTCGGTGGCGGCTTGCAGGCCCTCGGCGCCCATCATGCGCACGTACATCCAGCTGATCGGCAGCACGGCCGCGTTGCCGAGCGGCGCGGCGGACACGGCGCCCACCTGCTGCCCGGTGCCGATGCCGGCCGCGCGGTGGGCGGGCAGGAAGGGCACCAGGTCGGCCGCGACGCACACCGGGCCGACGCCCGGGCCGCCACCGCCGTGCGGGATGCAGAAGGTCTTGTGCAGGTTCAGGTGGCTGACGTCGCCGCCGAACTCGCCCGGCGCGGCGATGCCGACCAGCGCGTTCATGTTGGCGCCGTCCACGTAGACCCGCCCGCCGTGCTGGTGCACCAGCGCGCACAGCTCCTTCACGCGCGTCTCGAACACGCCGTAGGTGGACGGGTAGGTGATCATCACGCAGGCCAGCCGGGCGCTGTGCTGCTCGCACTTGGCCTTCAGGTCGTCCAGGTCGACGTTGCCGTCGGCGTCGCACTTCGTGACCACCACCTGCAGGCCGGCCATCTGCGCGCTGGCCGGGTTGGTGCCGTGCGCCGATTCGGGGATCAGGCAGATGTTGCGATGGCCTTCGCCGCGCGATGCGTGGAAGGCCTTGATGATCAGCAGCCCGGCGTACTCGCCCTGCGAGCCGGCGTTGGGCTGCAGGCTGATGCCGGCGTAGCCGGTGGCCTGGCACAGCCAGTCGCGCAGCTGCTGGTCGAGCAGCTCGTAGCCGGCCAGCTGGTCGCGCGGCGCGAACGGGTGCACGTTGGCGAACTCGGGCCAGGTGATGGGGATCATCTCGCTGGTCGCGTTCAACTTCATCGTGCAGGAACCGAGCGGGATCATGCTGCGGTCGAGCGCCAGGTCCTTGTCCGACAGGCTGCGGATGTAGCGCAGCATCTCGGTCTCGCTGTGGTGCGTGTTGAACACCGGGTGCGCCAGGAAGGCGCTGCGGCGCTCCAGGCCGGCCGGCACCCGCGTGGCGACGCCCTTCTCGCTGCGCGCCCACAGTGCGGCGCTGTCGTACGGCTTCGGGGGCACGATGCGCAGCAGCGCGTCGACGTCGCCGCGCGTGGTGGTCTCGTCCAGCGTGATGCCGACGCTGCCGGCCGACGCGCGGCGCAGGTTGAAGCCGGCTTCGCGCGCGGCTTGCAGCACGGCCTCGGTGCGGTGGGCGGTGTTCACCTGCAGCGTGTCGAAGGCACTGTCGTGTGCCAGCGTGCAGCCGGCGTCCTTCAGCCCGGCGGCCAGCACCGCGGTGTAGCTGGCGACGCGGCGKGCGATGCGCTYGAGSCCCTSSGGGCCGTGGTAGACSGYRTACATGCYGGCSATSACSGCCRGCAGCACYTGCGCGGTGCAGATGTTSGACGTCGCYTTYTCGCGGCGGATGTGCTGCTCGCGCGTCTGCAGCGCCAGGCGGTAGGCCKGGTTGCCSTGCGCGTCGACGCTGACGCCCACCAGCCGGCCCGGCATCGAGCGCTTGAACTCGTCCTTGGTGGCCATGTAGGCGGCGTGCGGGCCGCCGTTGCCCATCGGCATGCCGAAGCGCTGGCTGTTGCCGACGGCGATGTCGGCGCCCATCTCGCCGGGCGGCGTGATCAGCGTCAGCGCCAGCAGGTCGGCGGCGACGATGGCCAGGCCGCCGGTGGCGTGCACCGCGGCGATCACCGGCGACAGGTCCTGCACGACGCCGTCGACGCCCGGGTACTGGAACAGCGCGGCGAAGGCCTGGGCCTTGCCGGCCTCGGCCGCGGGGCCGGTGACGACCTGCAGGCCGAGCGGCTCGGCACGCGTGCGCACCACCTCGAGCGTCTGCGGCAGCACGTCGTCGGCGACGAAGAAGGTGCTGCTCTTGCTCTTGCCGACGCGCAGCGCGAGCGTCATCGCCTCGGCGGCGGCGGTGGCCTCGTCGAGCATCGACGAGCCGGCGATGGCCAGGCCGGTCAGGTCGCAGACCAGGGTCTGGAAGTTGACCAGCGCCTCCATGCGGCCTTGCGAGATCTCGGCCTGGTAGGGCGTGTAGGCGGTGTACCAGGCCGGGTTCTCGAGGATGTTGCGCAGGATGACGCCCGGCGTGTGGGTGCCGTGGTAACCCTGGCCGATGAAGCTCTTGAGCACCTGGTTGCGCGACGCGATGCGCTTGAGCTCGGCCAGCGCCTGGGCCTCGGACAGCGCGGCCGGCAGCTGCATCGGCGCCGGGCGCGCGATGGCGCGCGGCACGATGGCGTCGATCAGCGCGCGGCGCGACGCGGCGCCGATGGCCGACAGCATCTGCTGTTCGTCGGCCGATTCGATGCCGATGTGGCGGGCGACGAATTCGGCGGGGTTCTCGAGCTCACCCAGGGAGGTGTGGGCAGACATCAGCATGGCGTTTCTCAAAGAAGGAGTAGCCCGGATGTCAATCCGGGTCGGCAGCGGTGCAAGGCTTCAGGAGTTCTTGACGAGCAGGTCGTACGCCGGCTGGTCCATCAGCTGGTCGAACTCGCCCATGTCGGAGACGTGCACCTTGAAGAACCAGCCATTGCCCAGCGGATCGCTGTTGGCGAGCGACGGATCGGCGCGCAGCGCCTCGTTGACCTCGACGATCTCGCCGGCGACCGGCATGTACAGGTCGGCCGCGGCCTTGACCGATTCGACGACGCCGGCGACCTCGCCCTTCTTGAAGGTGCGGCCGACCTCGGGCAGGTCGACGAAGACCACGTCGCCCAGCGCATCCTGCGCGTGGACGGTGATGCCGACGGTGGCGGCCTCGTGGTCTTCGATGTTGATCCACTCGTGGTCGGGGGTGTACATGGTCGTCATCAGGAACTCCTTGGGGGCGATGTCAGAAAGTCGGGAAAGGGGGCTCAGCCGCGGTGGTACCGGTGCGGCGAGAACGGCATCGGCGCGACGCGCATCGGCTGGCGCTTGCCGCGCACCTCGGCGAACACCTCGTGGTGCGGCAATGCGTGGTTGCTGGCCAGGTAGGCCATCGCGATCGGCTGGCCGACGCTGGGCGCGAGCGTGCCGCTGGTCACGTGGCCGAGCTTGCGGCCCTGGCCGTCGACGATGGTGGCGCCTTCGCGCACCGGCACGCGCTCCAGGCCCAGCAGGCCGACGCGCTTGTTGGTGGTGCCGTGGGCCAGCTGCCCGTCGATCACGCTGGCGCCGGGGTAGCCGCCGGCGCGCGCACCGCCGGGGCGGCGCACCTTCTGGATCGCCCAGGTCAGCCCGGCCTCGACCGGCGTGGTGGTGTCGTTGATGTCGTGGCCGTACAGGCACAGGCCGGCTTCCAGGCGCAGCGTGTCGCGCGCGCCGAGGCCGCAGGGCTTGACCTCGGGCTGGGCCAGCAGCGCGCGGGCCAGCGCCTCGGCCTGCTCGGCGGCGACCGAGATCTCGAAGCCGTCTTCGCCGGTGTAGCCGGATCGGGTGACGAAGCAGTCGGCGCCGGCCAGCGTGAGCTGGCGGCCGGTCATGAAGGTGAGGGTGGCGGCATCGGCGTTCAGCCGGGCCAGCGCCTTGACGGCCTGCGGGCCCTGCAGCGCGAGCAGCGCGCGCTCGGGCAGCGGCTGCACGGTGCACTTGTGGCCGATGTGGGTCACCAGGTGCTTGATGTCGGCGTCCTTGCAGGCGGCGTTGACGATGACGAGCAGGTCGTTCTCGCGCCGCGTGATCATCAGGTCGTCGAGGATGCCGCCGCTCGCATTGGTGAAGAAGCCGTAGCGCTGCTTGCCGACGCCGAGGTCGGCGACGTCGACGGGCACCAGCGATTCGAGGGCCCTGGCGGCATCGGGGCCGACCAGGCGGACCTGGCCCATGTGGGAGACGTCGAAGAGGGAGGCGGCTTCGCGGCAGTGCCGGTGCTCGGCGATGATGCCCCCGGGGTAGTTCACCGGCATCTCGTAGCCGGCGAACGGCACCATCTTGGCGCCCAGTTCGAGGTGCAGGGCATACAGCGGGGTCTTGAGCAGTTCGGCAGCGGACATGGTGGTCTCCGAGGGCATTCACCGGGCCAACGTGTCGCCATGCCGGCCGACGCGTTGGGGATGCCCTCTCTGTCCGCTTTACCTGAGAGATTGGCGGCCTCCGGATCCCGGTCGACCGCTTGCCCCTTCGGTGGACCCACTCGGGGTGGGCCTCTCTCCAGCGAGGAACGTCTCGTGAAAGACGTTTGCCAGTCCTTTTGCCTGAGCGTTCGAACCGGCATCGCTGCCGGCCCTGCGCCTTCGGCGGCTTCGAATGGAAGCTCTCTCCTGGCGGCGCGAGTTTAGCTCGGAAAGAGGCGCTGTCGTCAGCGGCCGGTGGCGCCGGTCGGCACGATCATGCGGGTCGTGCCTTCGCGCAGGCGCTCGGCATCGGCGCGGGCGGCTTCGATCTCTTCCGGCGTGCGCGGGCGGCAGTCGCCACGACGCGCGACGTTGCTGCCGAGGGAGGTTTCGGCGGCGCACTTGGGGGCCGCAGCCACCTGCTGCCCCGGCGGCGTCGGCGCGGGGGTGGAGGCACAGGCGGTCATCAGCGCGCACAGGGCGGCCAGGGAGATCAGTCGGATCATGGTGGATGAAAGGGGAGTGGGTTGTCGACGGCGATCGCGCGGGCGCGATGCGGGAGGCGAAAGGATACCGGGATACCGCGCGGGTTGCCCGGCCTGCGATGACGTTTCGTGGCCCGGATGCGAATCCGGGGCGCTGCCCGCGTGCAAGGAGCCGCTGCGTGTTGCGCCCACCTTGCAGCACGCAGGAACTCGTTCAAGGGGCGCGTTACTCAGGCACACGATCAACATTTGCATGAGCTCGCGGACGCAGCCATGCAGGAAAGAGAAGGCCATGAACGTTGGTGGAACGAGGCCGAGGTCGATCGGGCCTCTTGCGAATGGCGAGCCGCAAACTCAGGCGAGTCCCCACGGCAGTGACGCATCAACTCCGGGCGAGACTCCCGTGAGCGAAGACGAGCATGCTCCAGATGCCAGCGGCGAAGCGCTTCAGCACCACCCCTTTCCGTCGCCCATGCTCTGGAGATCGAATCCCGGTTTGCCAGCTCCCCGCGAGGACTCCGACGAAATCGGGTTTGGCTTGCCCGGTGGGCAAGGCCCGGTGATGGGGGCTTCCTCGCACGAGTTGTCCGACGGGCTTGAGCCTGAAATGGCTCGTTGCGTCATCCTGGCGCTCGCGCTTGACCTCGCAATCGGTCACGTGGGCTGATTGGGAACCGCGGCGAGCGCTGGTCTCGTGGCAGCGAGATTGACATCACCGATGAGCGGACAGGGCCCATGAGCACATTGACCGTCACCACCCGGCGTCAAGCGACATTCCGGAAAGAGATCCTGCAGCACCTGGGCATCCAGCCTGGCGAGAAGATCGAGGTCGAGTTGCTGCCGGGCGGCCGAATCGAACTGAGGGCCGCCGAGCGCACCGGAACCATCGGAGGCGTTCTGCGCCTGCTCGCGGGCAAGACGACGGAGGTGGCTTCGATCGAGGAGATCAGCAGCGCCGCTGCCGCAGGAGGGGCCGGTGAGAAATGAAGATCTCCGTCGACATCTCAAGTCGCCAGCAGCTTCACCCCTTCGACTCGCGCCGCCTTCTTGTCGAACGTCCACAGCGGTTCTTCATTTCCTTGCGCCGCCAGAGCGCCATGAACGCAGTCCACAAAGTTCGCTGAACTGTCCCGATAGAGGGCGAGCGCCTGTTCCACCACCTGCTCCGACTGGAAAGACAACTCCGTGGCTGACAGCAACTGCGACAGCGTGCTGATCAGATCGGCTTTGCCGACCTGGAAGTTCGACCGCAGCACCCACTCCAGTTCGAGCGTGACGGTGATCGGCACGAACAAGGTGCGCCCCTCGCGGGCGCACTCGTCGAGCAAGCGGATCACCACCGCAAACTGCGAATCCTCGTCCTGG
This sequence comes from Rhizobacter sp. P2_D12, assembly GCF_056404395.1. Lineage (NCBI taxonomy): Bacteria > Pseudomonadati > Pseudomonadota > Betaproteobacteria > Burkholderiales > Sphaerotilaceae > Rhizobacter > Rhizobacter sp. P2_D12. The sequence goes on from NZ_JBFUEB010000011.1 coordinate 116,301, forward strand.
ATCAGGTAGCGGACCAGGACGTTGGTGTCGACCGCAGCCATCAGCGCCAGGGGTTCATGTCGTCGATGCTGACCCTCTTGCCCTTCGGTGCTTTCAGCATGCCGGCCATGTCGCGCAGCGAGCGCGTCTTGGCCCTCACGACGATGCTGCCGTCCGGCATGACATGCCACACGAGGCGGGTGCCGGGGACGGCCCCCAATTGCTCCCGGACCTGAGCCGGGACCGTGGTCTGGCCCTTGGACGTGATGGTGGATTCCGCCATGGGTGATTCCTTACGAATTAATGAATTGTAAGGCTGTCCGGTTGGCCATGTCGAGCCTGGGTCGTGGCGAGCGACCCCGGATTGGCATCCGGGCTACTTCGGAGGCGCCCAGCTCGCGTGCCAGCCGCCGCCCATCGCCTGGATCAGGCCGATCGCGGCCAGTTGCTGGTCGACCTGCAACTGCACCAGCGCCCGCCGCGCGCTCAGCGCCGACGATTGCGCAGTCGCCACTTCGAGGTAGCTGACCTGCCCGGCGCGGTAGCGGTTCAGCGTCTGCACCTCGGTGTCGTCCGCCGCCTTCGACGCCTGCTGCCGCAGCGATTCCTGCTCGGCCAGCATGCGCACCAGCGACAGCTGGTCCTCCACCGCCTGCAGGGCCGCCAGCGTGGTCTGCCGGTAGCGCGCGATGGCCGCATCGCGGCTCGCCTCGGCACCTTCCACCCGGGCCCGCGTCGCGCCCGCATCGAAGATCGTCTGCGCCACCGACACGCCGAGCGACCACAGGTTCTGGCTCGCGTTGAACAGCTGGCTCACCGTGCTGCTCGACTGACCGTACGAGCCGCTCAGCGACAGGCTCGGGAAGTAGGCACTGCGCGCAATGCCGATCTGCGCGTTCGCCGAGGCCACGCTGCGCTCGGCCGACGCGATGTCCGGCCGGCGCTGCAGCAGCTGTGACGGCACTGCCAGCGGCACCGCCGGCACCGTCATCTGCCAGGCCGCCGGCGGCAGCGAGAACTGCGCCGGCGCCTTGCCCACCAGCACCGCGATCGCATGCTCCAGCACCGCGCGCTGGCGCTTCAGCGTCGCGAGATCCGCCTGGGCGTTCGCCAGCTGGGTCTGCGCCTGCAGCAGGTCGCTCTTCGGCGCGATGCCGGCGTCATAACGGTTCTGCGTGATCGTCTGCGAGCGCGTGAAGCTCTCGACCGTGCGCGTCACCACGTCGATCTCGGCATCCGCCTCGCGCAGCGAGAAATAGTTGCTCGCCAGCGTGCCCTGCGCCGACAACCGCGCCGACGCCAGGTCGGCCTCGCTCGCCTGCGCCGTCGCGGTCGCGGTGTCGACACCGGCCTCGAGCTTGCCCCACAGCGGCGCCTCCCAGCTGGCACCCACCGCCACCTGGTAGGTGTTGCCGGTCGACGCCCGGGCACCACCGCCGGCGCGCGTCGCGCCGCCCGTCAGCCCCACGCTCGGGAAGAACGAGGCCCGCGCCTCCTTCACCAGCGCGCGCGCCTGCGTGTAGCTCGCCACCGCCGCCGCGACGTTCTGGTTCGACACCTCGACCTGTGCCGCCAGCTGGTTCAGCGTCTCGTCGCCGAACAGCGTCCACCATGGCCCGCGGTCCAGCCCGTCGGCCGGCGCCGCCGGCAGCCAGCCCTCGGCCGCCGCCGGCGTTTCCTTGTAGCCGCCGGGCAGGGCGGTGTCGGGCACCTGGTAGCGCGGGGCCACCGAGCAGCCGGCCAGCAGCAGCAACGCGGCCGCGAAAGGAGTCAGTCGTGAGGTCATGCGCGAGCTCATGCGTGCAGGGCCGGGTCGGTGCCGCGGCTCAGGTGGTGCTCGTCCGCGCCGCGGCGGCGCAGCTTGTCGAGCAGGAGGTAGACGACCGGCGTCGTCAACAGGGTCAGCAGCTGGCTCGCGATCAGCCCGCCGATGATCGCGACACCCAGCGGCTGGCGCAGCTCCGAGCCTTCGCCGAAGCCGATCGCCAGCGGCAGCGCGCCCAGCCCGGCCGCCAGCGTCGTCATCAGGATCGGACGGAAGCGCAGCAGGCAGGCCTCGCGCACCGCATCGATCGGCGCCAGCCCACGCGAGCGCTCGGCCTCGAGCGCGAAGTCGATGATCAGGATCGCGTTCTTCTTGACGATGCCGATCAGCAGGAACACGCCGATCAGCGCAATGATCGAGAACTCCATGCGGAACATCAGCAGCGCCAGCACCGCGCCGACGCCCGCCGACGGCAGCGTCGACAGCACCGTCACCGGGTGCACCAGGCTCTCGTACAGCACGCCCAGCACGATGTAGATCACGACGATGGCGGCCAGGATCAGCAAGGGCTGCTGCGACTGCGAATCCTGGAAGCCGCGCGCGGTGCCCTGGAAGCTGCCGCGCACGTTGGCCGGCATCGCGATGTCGGCCTCGGCCTGCTTCACGGCCGCCTGCGCATCCGAGAGGCTCACGCCGTCGGGCAGGTTGAACGACACCGTGGTCGCCAGCTC
>NZ_JBFUEB010000012.1:0-88473 GCF_056404395.1 Rhizobacter sp. P2_D12
GGTTCACGCTGCCGCGCGAGAGCGGCGCCGCGCTGGCGGCGCTGGCGCGCCGCGAGGCCGCGTCGGCCTACATGCTGGCGGTCGCGCTGCTCGCGCTGCTGCTGCACCGCTACGGCGGCGACCGCGACCTGTGCATCGGGGCGCCGACGGCCAACCGCGATCGCGCCGAGCTGGCCGGCATGGTCGGGCATTTCACGAACGTGCTGGTGCTGAGGTTGCGCATCGATGCGCAGGCCGGTTTCGTCGACCTGCTGGCGCTGGTGCGCGAGCGGCTGCTGGCCGCGAAGCGCCACCAGGACCTGCCGCTGGACCAGCTGGTCGAGGCGCTGGGCATCGAGCGCGGCGCCGGCCTGAATCCGCTGTTCCAGGTCAAGTGCGCGTCGCAGAACACCGGCGGGCCGGTGGCGGCGCCGGCCGGCGGCCTGCAGATCGACGTCGAGGGCATCGCGGTCGACGAGGTGCACTTCGATCTGAGCCTGGACCTGGTCGAGCAGGGCGACAGACTGGGCTTCGAGCTGGCGTGGGCCTGCGACCTGTTCGATCGCGCGACGGCCGAGCGCCTGGCGCAGGCCTTCCAGCACCTGGCGGCCCAGGTGGCCGAGGACCCGCGGCGGCCGTTGGCGTCGACGGCGCTGCCGGGCACGGGCGCGGTGCTGCACGGCGAGCCGGCCCGCTGGGCCTGGGACAGCGTGCCGGCACTGTGGGCCGACGGCGCGGTGCGGCATGCCGACGCGCCGGCGCTGGTCGACCGGCACGGCCCGCGCACCCATGCCGAGCTGGCCCATGCTGCTCGATGCTGGGCGGCACATCTGCAGCACCATGGCATCGGCCCCGAGGACCGCGTGGTGCTGCTGTACGAGCGCTGCAGCGAGTTCGTGCTGGCGATGCTGGCGGTGCTGCAGGCCGGTGCCGTCTTCGTGCCGCTGGACCCGGCCTTGCCGCAGCAGCGCCTGCAGGACCTGGTGCGCGACTGCGGGGCGCGCGCCGTGCTGGCGGCCGGCCCGGTGGCCTGGACGGCGCTGCCGGTCTGGAGCCCGGGCTTCGAGGCATTGCCCGCCGTGCCGCACCGGGCGCTGCCGGCGCTGTTGCCCGACCAGGCGGCCTACGTGGTCTACACCTCCGGCTCGACCGGCCAGCCGAAGGGCGTGGTCGTGTCGCACCGCGCGCTGGCCAACTATGCGCAGGCGCTGCTGGCGCGGCTGGCCCTGCCCGAGGGGCTGCGCTTCGCGATGGTGTCGACGGTGGCGGCCGACCTGGGGCACACCGCGCTGTTCGGCGCGCTGTGTTCCGGCGGCAGCCTGTTGCTGCTCGACACTGCGGCCGCCTTCGATCCCGATGCGTTCGCGGCGCAGATGGCGCGGCAGCGCATCGACGTGCTGAAGATCGTGCCGAGCCACCTGAAGGGCTTGCTGAACGCAGCGCGCCCGCAGGATGTGCTGCCGGCGCACACGCTGGTGCTGGGCGGCGAGGCGGCCGATGCGGCCCTGCTGGCGGCGGTGCGCGCGCTGCGGCCGGGGCTGCGCATCGTCAACCACTACGGGCCGACCGAGACCTGCGTCGGCATGCTGGTGCACGGCCCTGCAACGGATGGCGAGACGCTGCCGCTGGGCCGCCCGATCGCTCGGATGTCGGCTTTCGTGCTGGACGACGCGCTGCAGCCGGTGCAGCCCGGCATCGCCGGCGAGCTGTACGTCGGCGGGCCGGGTGTCGCGCGCGGCTACCTGGGGCGGCCCGGGCTGACGGCGAGCCGCTTCGTCGCGTCGCCGTTCGGCGACGGCGAGCGGCTGTACCGCACCGGTGACCGCGTGTGGCAGCGCAGCGATGGGGCGCTGGGCTTCCTGGGCCGCAGCGACGACCAGGTGAAGATCCGCGGCCACCGGGTCGAGCCGGGCGAACTGCAGGCGCGGCTGCGCGAGCTTCCCGCGGTGGCCGATGCGGTGGTCGTGGCGACCGACGGGGCGCTGTGGGCGTACGTGGTGCCGCGTGCCGGCGAGATGCTGGACGGCGATGCGCTGCGGCTGTCGCTGCAGCACGGCCTGCCGGCCTGGCTGCTGCCGGAGGCGATCACCGTGCTCGACGCCTTGCCGTTGACGGCGAACGGCAAGGTCGACCGCCAGGCCTTGCCACGGCCTGCCGTGCGCGAAGCGCTTGCCCCGTCCGAAGCGCCGTGCGGGCCGGTCGAAGAGGCGCTGGCGCGCATCTGGCAAGAGGTGCTGGGCCTGGACCGTGTCGGCCGCGACGATGACTTCTTCGGCCTCGGCGGCGATTCGATCCGCAGCCTGAAGCTGATCGCACGCATCCGCCGGCAGGTGCCGGGCGGCGCGGGGCTGGCCTTGTCGGAGGTGATGCAGGCGACGCGGCTGCGCGACCTGGCATTGCGGCTGCAGCAGCGTTTCGAGCAGCAGCACGATGCGGTGTGCCTGCAGGCGCAGGGGGAGGGCGTGGCGCTGTACTGCCTGCCCGGCATGATCGTGAACTCGCGCGAGTTCCTGCCGCTGGCCGAGGCGCTGAAAGGCACGCGCCCGGTGCATGCCTTCGTCAGCCATGTCTACACGCGCCAGCGCTGGCGCGGCTTTGCGGTCGAGGCGTTGGCGGGCGAGTACGCGGCCTGCATCGAGGCCACGGCGACGCGGGGCCGCTGCGCCTTGCTCGGCTGGTCGTCGGGCGGCGACCTGGCTTTCGAGGTCGCGCGGCAGTTGCAGGGGCGGGTCGAGGTGGTCTTCGTCGGCATGGTGGACGTGTTCGAGACCGAGCCGCTGGAGGCCAGGCATGCGATCGATGCCGGTCAGCGCGTGCTGGCGGAGCAGGAGATCGAGGCCTGGCTCGGCCGCTCGACGATGGCGGCGCGATGGCGCGAACTGCTGGCGCGCCTGGACGACGGCGAGCGCGCCGGCCTGGCCGAGCAGGTGCTGCTGGACGACCAGGTGTTGCCGCTGGACGGCGACGGCGACGATGCGGCCGAGTACCTGCTGTGGGCGACGATCGACAAGCGCGCGCAGGGATCGCGCTACGCGTACCAGCGCATCGAGACGCCGGTGCACGTGTTCCATGCAGAGCAGTCGCTGGGCGGGCCGGGGGTGCTGCGGGCCTGGGAGAACCACGCGCCGGTGCTGTCGACGCACGTGGTGGCGGGAGCGACTCACCTGGACATCATTCGCAGTCCGCAACTGCACGCCCATCTCGCCGAGAACCTGTAGCCCGGATGCCAATCCGGGATCTCCGCACCAAGCCGCTGGTTCGGCAAAGGCGCGGGCGGGCAGGCTGTGTCGCGCCAATCAGGATGGGGCGCCGGAGCTGGCTGCTTTCAAGGCCCCGCGCGAAGCGCGATCGTGGACTGACTTGTCGCCGACTGTTTGACCACAGCGAGCGAAGCGAGCGGCGGGAGTTTCGGCGGCGGGCCTTGGAAGCAGACAGCGCAGGGGAGTCCTCGCCCCCCGGGGCGAGGACCGCTCCATCCGGCGCGGCACAGTCTGCCCGCCCGCGCCTTTGCTCGCACAGGCACACGAACCCGGATTGGCATCCGGGCTACAAGTTCAGAACCGGTACTTCGCGGTCAGCACCAGGTTGCGTTCGTTGCCGCGAAAGTAGCTGCCGTACGCGCGGCCGGCCAGGTACTCCTTGTCGAACAGGTTGCTGACGTTCAGCGCGAAGCGCCACGGCCCGTTGTCATAGCGCACCGCCGCGTCCGCCAGCGTGTAGCCCGGCTCGTACGAGGTGTTGGCGCCGTCGTTCCAGCGCTTGCCGACGTAGCGCAGGCCGCCGCCGACACTGATGCCCGGCATCAGTTCGGCGCCCAGCGCGTAGTCGAGCCAGACCGACGCCGTCTGCTTCGGCGTCAGGATCGGCATGTTGCCGACCTCCGAATCGATCGCGCTGGACAGCACCTTCATGTTCAACGCGGTGAACGAACCCGTCAGCCGCAGCTGCTTCGTCAACGCGGCCTTCGCCTCCAGTTCCAGCCCGCGCGAGCGCACCTTGCCGATCGCGTGCGGCACGAAGTCGACCGGGTCGTACGAGACCACGTTGGTCTTCTCCAGGTGGAAGACGGCCGCCGTGAACGACACCGTCCTGTCCCCGGGCATGTACTTGACGCCCAACTCCACCTGCTTGCCGCGGCTCGGATCGAACAGCACGTCGTCGTCGACCGCCATCACCGGCACGAAGGACTCGCCATAGCTCGCGTACGGCGCCCAGCCGTTGCCGACCTGGTAAGCCACGCCCACGCGCCCGGTGGTCGCGTTGTCGGTGCGCTGGTCCTGCAGCGCCGACTGGCGGTCGTCGAGCCTGGACTTCACGCGGTCCTGGCGCAGGCCGAAGGTCAGGCCCCAGTGCGAATCGAAGCGCAGCTGGTCCTGCGCGTACAGGCCCACCTGCTCGCTGATCACCTGCTTGTCGCGCGCCTTCGTCGTCGGTTCGGCGATCGAGATGCCGTACACCGGGTTCGCCATGTCCAGCGGCGTCGTCATGTCCTGCCAGCGCTGCCATTCGGCGCGGCTGCGGTCGACATCCAGCCCGAACAGCAGCGTGTGCGAGACGCCGCCGGTGTCCAGCCGGCCCTGCACCGAGGTGTCCAGGCCGGTCTCGTCGACCGACTCGACGTCGTGCCGCGCCTGGCGCTCCAGCGTGTTCGGGTCGGTGTCGAAGAACGACAGGATGTGGTGCTTGTCCGACGTGCGGTGGGCGTAGCGCATCTTCTGCTGCAGCTGCCAGCCGCCGTCGAAGCGGTGCGACAGCTGCCAGCCGATCGCATCCGAGCCGGTCTCGATGCGGCTGTAGCCCGGGTCGCCTTCCTTCACGCTCGTCGGCGAGCCGTCGGCAGCGGTCACGTACTGCACGTCGTCCGAACCGTCGTCGCGCAGCACCTCGGCCTGCAGCGTCAGCGAGGTCTGCGGGCCCAGCTGCCAGGTGAGCGACGGTGCCAGGTACTGGCGCTTCTGCTTCATTCGCTCGCCGTTCGGGTACTGGTCCTGCGTGCCGGTGTCCAGCCCCAGGCCGACGACACGCCAGCGCAGCGTCCCGTCGGCATCGAGCGCGCCGCCCAGGTCGGCCATCACCTGTTTGCGGTCGTAGCGGCCCACCTGCACGCCGATCTCGCGCAGCGCATCGGCGCTCGGGATCTTGCTGACGCGGTTGACCACGCCGCCGACGTCGCCCTTGCCGAACAGCACCGACGACGGGCCGCGCAGCACCTCGAGCCGCTCCAGGCCGTAGACCTCGGTCTGCACGCCCAGGAAGGTGATGCCGACGTTCTGGGCCAGGCCGTCGCGGAAGCTGCTGGTGTACCAGCCGTCGAAGCCGCGCAGCAGCACCCAGTCGAGCCCGCGCGAATCGAAGCCGTACGGGTTGACGGTGACGCCTGCCGTCTGCGCCAGCGCATCGGTCAGCGTCGTCAGGCCCTTGTCCTCCAGCTCCTGGCTGCCGATCACCGAGATGGATTGCGGCACCTCGACCAGCGGCGTGTCGGTCTTGGTGCCGGTGCTGGCGCGGCGGGCGACGTAGCCGGCGGTTTCGGCATCGCTGCGGCCGCGCACATTCAGCACCGGCAGCGTGGTCTCGGGCGCGGCGACCGGGGCGGCGGCGACCGCCTGGCGGATCGCAAAACCGCCGTTGGCGGCACGCGTCGCTTCGAGCGGGCTGCCCGCCAGCATCTGCTGCAGGGCCTGCGCCGCGCTGAGCCGGCCGGACACCGCGCGCGAGGTCCGGCCCGCCACCAGCTCGCCGGCGGCCAGGATCGGCACCTGCGCCTGGCGCGACAGCTCGTTCAGCGCGTCGCCCAGCGGCTGGGCCGGCACCTGCACGTCGAACGCCGGGATTTCGGCCTGCGGCGCGGGGGTCTGGGCCAAGGCGCCGGGCAAGGCGACAGTGCCGTTGAAGGCGGCGGCCAGCGCGACGACCAGCAGGCGCTGGCGGGGGAGGGAATGCATCGGGTTACTCCAGTGAAAGTCAGCAGGAAGGGTGGTTCTTGCTGGCTTAGACGGATGAGCCGCCCGAAGTGGGACAGCCCGGCCCGCAACGCTGGCGTCAACGCAGGGTGAGCTCGGCGCTGCCGTCCGCGCGCATGCGCACGCTCAACGGCAGCACCTGGGGCAGGGTGGCCAGCAAGCCGGCCGAGTCGCGCAGCGGAAAACGGCCCGACAGGCGCAATGCGTCGACCCGCGGATCGGCGCTGACGATGGGGAGGGGGCGGTAGGCGTTGACGGTGGCCAGCGCCTCGCGCAGCGGCGTGTCCTGGAACACCAGCCAGCCGTCGCGCCAGGCCGCCAGCGCCGACGCATCGCCACGACGGACCGGCAGCGCCGTGCCGTCGCGCACCTCCAGCACCTCGCCGGCGACAAGGTCGACCGGGTCGCCGTAGGCATCGGCGGCAGCCCCGGTGCGCGGGTCGCGCAGCGCCACGCGCACCTGGCCGCGCTCGACGCCCACGCTGAGGGCGCCGCCGCGGTCGCGCAGGTTGAAGAGCGTGCCGACCACCTCGATGCGGGCATCGCGGGTCAGCACCTGGAACGGCCGTGCGGCGTCATGGGCGACGTCGCAGCGCAGTTCGCCGCCGTCCAGCCGGACGACGCGGCGTTGCCGGTACAGCGTGACGTCGATCGCGGTGTCGGCGCCGAGCGCCAGCTGGCTGCCCGGCTGCGCATCCGGCAGGCTGAGCTGGCGCATTTCGGCCGGGCGCGTGCTGTAGCCGGCGCTGAAGACCGGCGCGTGCCAGTACCGCCAGCCCAGTCGGCCTGCGAGGGTGGCCGCGCCGAGGGCGGCGATCGACAGCAGCAGGTTGCGGCGGCCGGGCGAGGCGACAGCGGGCGGGTCGAAGTGTCCGCGCAGGTCCTGCGACATGCCGTCGAGCATCTGCCAGCGGCGCCGCGCTTCGTCGGCCGCGGCGGCGTGCTCGGGGGCCGCGCCGATCCATTGCTGCAGCCGCGCCAGTGCATTGCGGGCGGCCCGGGGCGGCGCCACCTCGCTCTGCACGATCAGCCCCAGGGCATGCTCGACCAGCTTCTCGGCAGGTGCCGTCACGCGTGTTCCTCCGCCAGTGCCGCGCTGAAGCCGAGGCGCAGGGGCACGGCCGGCGCATCGAGCAACTGGCCCTGCATCTGCGCGAACACGCGCGAGCAGTCGAGCGCGGCGCGCACCAGGTGCTTGGCGACGGCCGCCTCGCCGAGCTGCAGCCGGCCGGCGATCTCGGTGCGCGTGAAGCCGTAGGCGCGGAACAGCAGGAAGACCTCGCGGCGCAGCGGCGGCAACGATTCCAGCGTCTCGATGACGCGGCGGATCACCTGGCGCTGCGCCTGCACGTATTCGCAGGACGGGGCGGTCGCGTGCAGCCCGGCCATCGGTTGATGGGCCAGCCAATTCTGCGCGACCTGTCGATGGCGTGCCTCGTCGATGCAGAGGTTGCGCGCGACGCGGAACAGCAAGGCGCGGGGCGAGGCGATCGCGTCGCCGGCGCCGAGCGCCTGGACGAACACGCGCTCGAAGCTCGACTGCGCGATGTCGGCCGCGTGCTGGGGATCCCGCAGCTCGCGGGTCAGCTGCCGGCGCAAATCCGCCACGTGGTCCACCAGTTCCTGGATCAGCTCGCGCATCAGCTCAATGAGAATTGTTCGCATCTAGTATAGCCCCCCAGTCGTCGCTGCGCTTGCTCAGCGCGGCAGCACCTCCAGCACGATGAACTGGTTGCGCTGGTGCGGCGAGAAGTAGTCGATCTCGCCCAGCCCGGCCTCGTTCAGGTCCAGCAGCAGGYGCTTGGTGGCGACGCGCAGGTCGGCACCGGCCAGCGAATCCACGCCGGCCACGTCGCTCGCCAGCGAGAAATCCGCTTCGTACAGCCGGACATGGAAGCGGAAACGGAACTCGCCCGCCTCGCGCGCCGATCGCGAGGATCTCGCCGACGCCGTCCTCGTACAGCGGCGCTTCCATCGCGATCCACGGCGCCTGCGCATCGGGCGTGAAGGCCAGCCCCTCCAGGCTCAGGTTGTGGCGCGGGCCGCGCCCTTCGTCGCGGTGCATGCGCAGCCTTTGCGGCAACGCCAGCTCGCCGAGAAAGCGGCCATCGCGATCGGCGCGGCGCACGAAGGGATCCAGGACGAGCCGGCGGTCGCCTTCGCTCGAATACAGCACGCTGCCATCCTGCGGGTCGATGCGCAGCGCCTCGATGTCGGGCACAACCGCACCGGGTCGCCCGCGCGCCTCGGCCAGCCCTGGGTAGCGCGTGCCGTCGGGCTGCAGCAGCTCGGTGACTGCCAGCGGTTCGATCGGCCTGATGCCGTGTTCATCGATGCGCAGCCGCAGCGTGTAGAAGCGCGCCGGTGCCTCTTCGGACTTGCCGTCGCTCACCATCAGCCAGGTGTCCGACGCTGCATCGCGCTCGGCCCCCGAGATGCCGCCGAAGTGCCGCAGCAGCCCGCACGCCGCGCGCCATCTCATCGCCCGTCTCCGTGTAACCCGGATGCCCATCCGGGGCGGCGTCGCCATGTGAACGATCGCGGATTCTCATCCGGGCTACGGCAGTCGCGCAATCTCTTCATGCACCAGGCGCAGCAAGGCCTCGCGGTCGACACCGGTGATCACCGTCGACAGCGGCAGCGGCGCGTCGGGCAGCACGCGCATGCGGCCTTCCTCGGGCCCGGGTGTGCGGTCGACGTCGACCTTCAGCGCCAGGCCGCTGAACAGCGCTGGCTGCAGCGCATACGCCACCGGGCAGGCATCGTGCAGCAGCGGGTCCTTGAATGCATAGGCCGCCAGCATGTGCCGCACCGCATCGCCGGTGCGCGTGCCCAGCCGGCCGAAGGACGCGATCCACTCCGGTCCCATCACCGCCTGCTCGGTCACGTCGAGGCCGAACAGCGTCAGCTTCGCACCGGCATTCAGCACCACGCTGGCCGCCGTCGCATCGGCCCAGAAGTTGAACTCCGCCGCCGGCGTGACATTGCCGCGCCGGAACGCCGCCCCGCCCATCACCAGCAGCTCGCGCGCACGCTGCAGCAGCCCGGGCCGGCGGATCTCGGCCATCGCCAGGTTGGTCAGCGGCCCGATCGCGATCAGCGTCACGCTGCCGGCCGGCTCGTCCAGCAGCACCCGCGCCAGCCAGTCGACCGCATGCTCGGACTCGGGCCCGCGCGACGGCGGCAGCGCGACGCCGCCCAGCCCATCCTCGCCGTGCACCAGGTTGCAACGCGCCTCGGGGGATGCCAGCGGCCGCCCGCAACCGGCGTACACCGGCGTCGCCTCGCGCCCGGCCAGGTCGAGCAGCCGCCGCGTGTTGGCGGTCGTCGCGTCCACCGGCCGGTTGCCGGCCACGCAGCTGACGCCGAGCAGGTTCAGCTCCGGCGCGGCCGCGGCCATCAGAACGGCGAGTGCGTCGTCGATGCCGGGGTCGCAGTCGAGCACGATGTTCAGCATGGGAGATCCTCCGCTTCGGTGTCGGGCGGTGCGTCGACCGCGTCGCCGAGCACGGTACGCAGGTTCGCGAAGGTCGGCAAGCCCGAGCGTGCGGCCACCGCCTGCACCGTGCGGCTGGTACGAGCACATCGACCGCACGAAGACGCGCAACGGGTACCAGGCGACCGACCCGAAGACCAGCGGGGACCATGCCGAGAGCAGCCTGTACTCGATCACGCAGGACCGGCACAACAAGTCGAACGCGTCGATGGCCTATGCGCAGGACCGCATGAGCCTGTTCGGCGACCGCATGGAGCTGGACCTGGGCGTGACCTACCAGCGCTTCAGCGAGACCTACCGTTCGCCGGTCGAGTTCTTCGGCACGCGCGAGCTGAGCGTCAACTCGGGCCTGTTGCCGAAGATCGCGCCGCTGGTCCGCATCGGCGACCAGTGGGAGGTGTTCGCGAGGGGCTCGAAGAACTTCAGCGCGATCCCGGACTCGGTGTTCGAGGGCACGGCGGCGGTCGATGCGAAGAACGGCATCCGGCCCGAGACGTCCATCAACAAGGACGTCGGCGTGCGCTGGCTGGGGCGGACCGCGGGTTTCTCGGTCCAGGTGTACGACATCGATTGCCGCGATCGCATCTCGATCCAGAACGGCAAGCCGAGCTGACCTTCAACGTCGACAACCTGTTCAACGAGCACTGCATCGGCGGGCTCGGCGCGGAGCTGACGACGTCGAACCCGCTCACTTCGGGGCGGTATTTCCTGGGCAGCCCGCGGACCTTCGTCGTGGGCCTGAAGGTTCACCTCTGAGGGGTGGGCCCGGCCTGGTGTTGCAGCCAGGTGCCGAAGGCCTGCAGGGCCGGGTCGTGTGCCTTCTGCTCCGGCCAGGCCAGCCAGTACGCGCGGCCGCTGCGGAACTCGTGCGGCAGCAGGGGCTGCAGCCGTCCCTGTTCGAGCTCCGGCTGCATCAGGAAGGGCGGGGCCAGGGCCGCGCCGAGGCCGTGCGTGGCGGCCTCGATGAGCATCGAGAACAGCTCCATGCGGGCGCCGCGCATGTCGTGCTCGACGGCCAGGCCCAGCGAGCCGAACCATTCGCGCCAGGCGTAGGGTCGCGTGCCGATGTGCAGCAGCGGCAGGCGGGCCACCTCGGCCGGTTTCAGGCGCCGGCGCGAGCCCAGCAGCACCGGGCTGGCGACGGCCAGCAGCGGCTCGTCCATCAGGCGCAGCGCCTGCGTGCCCGGCCAGGCGGCCTCGCCGGCATAGAGTGCTGCGTCGAGGCCGCTGCCTTCGAACAGGAAGGGGCGGGTGCGGGCGCTCAGGTGCAGCGTGATGTCCGGGTGCGCGCGCTGGAAATCCGGCAGGCGCGGCAGCAGCCAGCGTGTCGCGAAGCTCGGCACCACGCCGAGTTCCAGTGCACCGCCGGCGCCGGCGCGCGACATCACTTCGAGCGTGTCGCGTTCCACCTCGTCGAGCCGCGAGCGCACGCTGCGGCTGTAGGTTTGCCCGGCCTCGGTCAGCAGCACGCCGCGGCGGGTGCGGCGGAACAGCTTGACGCCGACGAAGCTCTCCAGGGCCGCGACCTGGCGGCACACGGCGCTCTGCGTCACCGCGAGTTCATCGGCGGCCAGCGTGAAGCTCTGGTGGCGGGCCGCGGCCTCGAAGGCGGCGAGCGCGGCGGTGGGCGGGATCTTGCGGCGCATGCAGGGTGGGCCTCGGAGTTCCGATATCGCACAGGTGGGTGCGGATAAATCGTTTGTCCACGAACGGCGGTCATTCTAGAGTCGGTGCCATCCATTTTTCCGTCCGGACTTTCAGATGAGCAGAACGCACTCCATCCCGCGCTTCCACTGGGACGACCCGTTGCTGCTCGAGCAGCAGCTGTCGGCCGACGAGCGCCAGGTGCGCGACGCCGCGCACGACTACGCGCAGGGCCGGCTGGCGCCGCGCGTGCTCGAGGCTTTTCGCCACGAGCGCACCGATGCGGCGATCTTCCGCGAGATGGGCGAGCTGGGCCTGCTCGGCCCGACGATTCCCGAGGCCTATGGCGGTGCCGGCCTGAACTACGTCTGCTACGGGTTGGTGGCGCGCGAGGTCGAGCGCGTCGACTCGGGCTACCGCTCGATGATGAGCGTGCAGTCGTCGCTGGTGATGGTGCCGATCCACGCGTTCGGCAGCGAGGCGACGAAGCAGAAGTATTTGCCCAGGCTGGCGCGCGGCGAGTGGATCGGCTGCTTCGGCCTGACCGAGCCCGACCATGGTTCGGACCCGGGCAGCATGGTCACGCGCGCGCGCAAGGTGGAGGGCGGCTACAGCCTGAGCGGCGCCAAGATGTGGATCACCAACAGCCCGATCGCCGACGTGTTCGTGGTGTGGGCCAAGGATGACGGCGGSGCGATCCGCGGCTTCGTGCTCGAGAAGGGCTGGAAGGGCCTGAGCGCGCCGGCRGTGCACGGCAAGGTGGGGCTGCGCGCCAGCGTCACCGGCGAGATCGTGATGGACAACGTGTTCTGCCCGGAGGAGAACGCCTTCCCCGAGGTGCGCGGGCTGAAAGGCCCGTTCACCTGCCTGAACAGCGCGCGCTACGGCATTGCGTGGGGGGCGTTGGGGGCGGCCGAGGACTGCTGGCACCGTGCGCGCCAGTATGTGCTGGACCGCAAGCAGTTCGGCCGGCCGCTGGCGGCCAACCAGCTGATCCAGAAGAAGCTGGCCGACATGCAGACCGAGATCACGCTGGGGCTGCAGGGCTGCCTGCGGCTGGGGCGCATGAAGGACGAGGGCACGGCGGCGGTGGAGATCACGTCGATCATGAAGCGCAATTCGTGCGGCAAGAGCCTGGACATCGCGCGGCTGGCGCGCGACATGATGGGCGGCAACGGCATCAGCGACGAGTTCGGGGTGGCGCGGCACCTGGTGAACCTGGAGGTGGTCAACACCTACGAGGGGACGCACGACGTGCATGCATTGATCCTCGGCCGGGCCCAGACCGGGATTGCYGCGTTYTCGTAGCCCGGATGCCAATCCGGGTTTGTTCGTTCGTTCGTACGCTCGTGCGAGCAAAGGCGCGGGCGGGCAGGCTGGGGCGCGCCGGACGGAGCGGTCATCGCCCCTGGGGGCGATGACTACCCTGCGCTGCCTGGTTTCAAGGCCCGTCGCCGAAACTCCCTCCGCTCGCTTCGCTCGCTGTGGTCAAACAGTCGGCGACAGTCAGACCACGAAGCGTGCTGGCGCACGCGGGCCTCGAAACCAGTCAGCTCCGGCGCCCCATCCTCATTGGCGCTCCCCAGCCTGCCCGCCCGCGCCTTTGCCGAAGCAGCGGCTTCTTGCGGAGATCCCGGATTGGCATCCGGGCTACAGATACAAGACCCCGTTCTCGAACGGCCTGCACCATGCACACACCGAGCTTGTGTTCTCGCCCAAAAGAGATGCTGGTTCGGCAAATGCGTACCATGGCGTAGATCAAAGGACAAAGGAGACCCCGATGACCACCGCCTACGACTTCGAAGCCACCTCCATCGACGGCAAGCCCACAAGCCTCGCGGCGCAGCGCGGCAAGGTGATCCTGTTCGTCAACACCGCCAGCGCCTGCGGCTTCACGCCGCAGTTCGCCGGGCTGGAGGCGCTGAACAAGAAGTACGCCGACAAGGGCCTGGTGCTGATGGGTTTCCCGAGCAACCAGTTCGGCCACCAGGACCCGGGCACCAACGACGAGATCTCGTCGTTCTGCCAGCTCAATTACGGCGTCAGCTTCCCGATGATGGCCAAGGTCGACGTCAACGGCGGCGAAGCCCACCCGCTGTGGAAATGGCTGACGGCCGAAGCCCCGGGCATCCTCGGCACCAAGGCGATCAAGTGGAACTTCACGAAGTTCCTGGTCGGCAAGGACGGCCAGGTGATCAAGCGCTATGCGCCGACCGACACGCCCGAATCGCTGTCGGCCGACATCGAGGCCGCGCTGGCCGCACCCGCGGCCGGCTGAACCTCGACCGGCGCATTGCCCGCCGGTGCCACGCAGACCCGGTTGCGCCCGGTCGCCTTCGCGACGTACAGCGCCGCATCGCTGCGCGACAGCAAGGCCTCCAGCGTGTCCCCGCCCGGCTGCCAGCCGGCCACGCCGACGCTGACGGTCGGGCGGATCGGCCGCCCGGCATCGTCCTCGACGCACAGCGCGGCAATCGCGACGCGCAGCCGCTCGGCCACCGCCACCGCGCCGTCGTGCCCGGTCTCGGGCAGCAGCGCGACGAACTCCTCGCCGCCCCAGCGGCCGAACACGTCGACCTCGCGCAGCGCCGCTTGGCAGGCGCGCGACACCGCCTGCAGCACGCGGTCGCCGGCCAGGTGGCCGTGCTCGTCGTTGACGCGCTTGAAATGGTCGATGTCCAGCAGCAGCGCCGCGAAGCTGCTCTCGGTGCGCGCAACGCGCTTCAGCTCGGCCGAGCCGCGCATGGCGATGGCACGGCGGTTCAGCGCGCCGGTCAGCGGGTCGGTCGTGGCCAGCGTCTCGAGCTGGCTCTGCGCCTGCTTCAGCGCGGTCACCTCGGTCAGGCTGCACAGCCAGCCGGGCTCGTCCTCGTGCACCATCGGCACGCAGCGCACCAGCACCCAGAACGGCGTGTCGTCGCCGCGGTGCAGGCACATCTCGTTGACGCGGCCAGGCTGGATCTGCGCCTGCGACGACAGGCTCTTGATCAGGTCGTGCAGCTGCGCGTGCGCACTCTGC
Source organism: Rhizobacter sp. P2_D12 (assembly GCF_056404395.1). Classification (NCBI taxonomy): domain Bacteria; kingdom Pseudomonadati; phylum Pseudomonadota; class Betaproteobacteria; order Burkholderiales; family Sphaerotilaceae; genus Rhizobacter; species Rhizobacter sp. P2_D12. Next base: position 14,102 of record NZ_JBFUEB010000012.1, read on the forward strand.
TGCGCCGCCGCCGCATCGGCCTGGCCGTCGTCGCCGAACAGCCGCAGCAGCGCGGCATTGGCCAGCACGATCGACAGGTCGGCCTGGCGCAGCACCGCCACCGGCGCGGGCGCGGCCTGCAGCACGTCTTCGGCCGCCTTGCGGCGCAGCGACACCACCACCTCGCGGCGGCGCTTCTCGGCATAGCCCAGCAACAGCAGCAGCGCCACCAGCACGCCGGCTTCCAGCGGCATGGTGCGCAGCGCGGCCCAGCGCAGCTGCGCGCTGTCGACCACCATCGCATAGCGCCACGGGGTCGATTCGATGTCGTAGACCAGGGCCAGGTCGGCGCCCAGGCGCTGGCGGTTGTTGGCCGGCGCGGTGCGCAGCGGGCTCCAGTCGCCGGCCGCACCAGCCCGCTGCGCCACCTCGGCCAGCGTCGGCGCCTTGTCGGAGGCGCCGCCCACCATCGTCGGGTGCGCGATGACGCGATCCTTGTCGTCCAGGATGAAGGCGGTGGCGATGCCCAGCGCCGGCCGGCGCACGTACTGCGACAGGTTGTCGAGCTGGAAATCCATCGCCGCGATGCCGCGGTAGTTGCCATCGGCATCGTCGATCGGGATCGCCAGCGTGCTGACCAGGCCGTTGCCCTTGGGATCGTCGTACGAAGCCGACCAGACCGGCGCGCGCCCCGGGTTGCGCTCGACCAGCCCGTTCAGGTAGGCGTCGCGGCGCAGCATGTCGGGCGTGAACAGCTGCAGGTCGTCGGAGGCCGGAGGGTAGATCAGGTGGAAGCCCCGGCCCGACAGGTAGTACACCGCGGCGGCCGCCGACTGCGTGGTCTTGGCATGGATCAGCGCCGGCCCGAGCGACAGCGCGATCTCGATCTCGCGGCCGAGCGCGCTCTTCGGGCCGGGCTTGCTGCCCGCCATGCTGAAGGCCGGCGAATCGGCATGGTTGTTGACCGAGGCGCGGGCGGTGCGGTGCGCGGCGCGCACGATGGGCAGCAGCACGATCGTGTTCGGCACGTCCAGCCGCTCGGCCAGCGCGTTGCGGTGCGCCTCGCTCAGCTCGATGGCCTCCTGTTGGAACAGGCCGTTGGCCACGCCCTGCAGCATGAAGACGCTGTCGCGCGCAGAGCGGGTCGACAGGCTGACCTCTCGTGCCGCCTCGTGCGCGGCATCCTGCATCTCGCCCCACAGGCGGTCCTGGCGGGCCGACCACGCGGCCACGAAGGCGGCAGCGGCCAAGGTCACCACGGTGACGTAAGCCGCCCAATGGGCCTTCATGCTGATCGATCTGACGGACACTGGCTACACCTCGTGCGGTGGATATCGGCCCAGGCCATCGGCACTGAAGGGAGAGGGTCGCCGATAATTTCCATCCGACACAGACTTCTCCACCCAAGGCAGCCACCATGTTCGAGCACGTCGACGCCTACGCGGGCGATCCCATCCTGACCCTCAACGAGGCCTTCGGCCACGACCCGCGGCCGCACAAGATCAACCTGAGCATCGGCATCTACTTCGACGATGCCGGCCGCCTGCCGGTGATGCGCGCGGTGCGCGAGGCCGAGAGCGCGATGCTGCAATCGATCGGCGCCCGCCCCTACCAGCCGATGGAAGGTGCGGCCAACTACCGCCAGGCCGTGCAGCACCTGCTGTTCGGCGCCACGCACGAGGCGGTGACGAGCGGGCGCGTCGCGACCATCCAGACGCTGGGCGGCTCGGGCGGGCTGAAGGTGGGCGGCGACTTCCTGAAGCGCTACTTCCCGAACTCGAACGTCTGGGTCAGCGACCCGACCTGGGACAACCACCGCGCGATGTTCGAAGGCGCCGGCTTCACCGTCAGCACCTACCCCTACTACGACGCGGCGACCGGCGGCGTGCGCTTTGCCGAGATGCTGGCCGCGCTGTCGGTGCTGCCCGAGAAGAGCATCGTGCTGCTGCACGCSTGCTGCCACAACCCGACCGGCGYCGACCTGAGCGCGGCGCAGTGGGCCGAGCTGATCCCGGTGCTGGCGCAGCGCAAGCTGATCCCGTACGTCGACATCGCCTACCAGGGCTTCGGCGACGGCATCGCCCAGGACGCGTTCGCGATCCGCGCGCTGGCGGACGCGGGGCTGAGCTTCTTCGTCGCAAGCTCGTTCTCGAAGAGCTTCTCGCTGTACGGAGAGCGCTGCGGGGGCTTGAGCGTGGTGTGCCCGAACGCGGCCGAGGCCGCGCTGGTGCTGGGCCAGATGAAGGCGACGATCCGCAAGAACTACAGCAGCCCGCCGACGCACGGCGGCCAGATCGTCGCGCGCGTGCTGCAGACGCCGGCCCTGTACGCGCAGTGGGCGGCCGAGCTCGACGCGATGCGCACCCGCATCAAGGCGATGCGCGAGAAGCTGCATGCGGTGCTGACGGCCAAGCTGCCGGGCCGCGACTTCGGCTACTTCCTGAGCCAGCGCGGCATGTTCAGCTACACCGGGCTGAGCCCGCAGCAGTGCGACCGGCTGCGCGAGGAGCATGCGGTGTACCTGGTGCGCTCGGGCCGCATGTGCGTGGCCGGCCTCAACTCGGGCAACGTCGAGGCGACGGCCGTCGCGATGGCCGAGGTGCTGAAGTAGCCCGGGCACCCCCCCCCGAGCGCAACAAGTTCTTTCAGGTCGCGTGTAAGGCCGTCCAGCACGGGTCGACAGACGCAGGCAAGCCGACGCATCGGCTGCACCCCCACACCAACCTGAAGGAACCGATCATGCTGAACCTGAAATCCGGCCTCGCCCTGGCCACCACCGCCGCCGCCCTGTTCTCGCTGGGCACTGTTGCCACCAGCGTGCAGGCCGCCGAAGAAGGCAGCGTCAAGTGCGCCGGCGTCAACAGCTGCAAGGGCACCTCGGAGTGCCAGACCGCCAAGAGCGGCTGCAAGGGCCAGAACAGCTGCAAGGGCCAGGGCTGGGTCGGCAAGAAGACGGCCGCCGAGTGCACCAGCGCCGGCGGCACGGTGCTGAAGTAAGGCGGTCCCCCGAAGCCGGCACCGACATGAACACCGCGCTGCACGGCTTCGGGCTCGGCCTGAGAACCGAGCACTACGGCGATTTCAGCGAGCGCGCGCTCGCGCGCCGCGTCGACTGGCTCGAGGTGATCTCGGAGAACTACATGGTGCCCGGCGGCCAGCCGCTGCACCACCTGGACCGCATCCGCCGCGATCACCCGATGGTGATGCACGGCGTGTCGCTGTCGATCGGCAGCACCGACCCGTTGAATGCCGGCTACCTGCGCGACCTGAAGGCGCTGGCCGATCGCGTCGAGCCCGCGTGGATCTCCGACCACCTGTGCTGGACCGGCGTCGACCACCACAACCTGCACGACCTGATGCCGATGCCGTACACCGAGGCGGCATTGCGCCACCTGGTTCCGCGCGTGCAGCAGGTGCAGGACCTGCTGGGCCGGCGGCTGGTGCTGGAGAACGTGTCCAGCTACGTCGCCTTCGCGGCCGACGAGATGAACGAGTGGCAGTTCATCGCCGAGCTGCTGCAGCGCGCCGACTGCGAGCTGCTGCTGGACGTCAACAACGTGCACGTCAGCAGCGTGAACCACGGCTTCGACGCACGCCGCTTCATCGACGCGATGCCGCGCGAACGCGTGCGGCAGATCCACCTGGCCGGGCACGAAGACCACGGCGATCACCTGGTCGACACCCACGACCACCCGGTGTGCCCGGCGGTGTGGGATCTCTATGCCTACACCGTGCGGCGGCTCGGCGAGGTGCCGGCGATGATCGAGCGCGACGACCACATCCCGCCGCTGGCCGAGCTGCTGGACGAGCTGGACCAGGCGCGCGCGGTGGCGGCCGCGGCGCTGGACAAGGCGGCAACGGCATGACGACGCTGCAGGAACAACAGCGCCAGTTGCATCGCGCGATGCTGGGCGGCACCGCGCCAGAGGGCCTGCTGCGCGAGCCCGCCCGGCACGAACCGTTGCTGCACATCTACCAACACGCCTACCGCGCCCGGCTCGTCGCCGCGCTGCGCGACAACCATGGCGTGCTGCCGCGCGCAATGGGCGACGAGGCCTTCGATGCGCTGGCCGAGGCCTACCTCCAGGCACACCCGTCGCGGCATCCGTCGATCCGCTGGTTCGGGCACCGGTTGGCCGACTTCATGGTGGCGAACAGCGAGCTGGTGCCGCACCCGGCCTTCGTCGACCTGGCCCGCATGGAATGGGCACTGCGCGATGCCTTCGATGCAGGCGATGCAACGCCGTTGACGCCGGCCGGGCTGGCGGCACTGCCGCCCGACGGCTGGCCGCAGCGCGTGCTGCGCTTCCATCCGAGCGTGCAGGTGCTCGCGCTGGCCTGGCGGGTCGAACCGGCCTGGCGTGCGCTGCAGGCCGGCGGCGACGACCCGGAGCTGCCGGAGCCCGAAGCCGGCGAACACGCATTGATCGTCTGGCGCCCGGCACTGGAGACGCGCTGGCGCACCGCGGCGAGCGACTTCGAGGCCGGCCTGCTGGCGGCGGCGATGCAGGGCAGCGACTTCACTGCGCTGTGCGCGATCGGCGGCCGCGAACTCGGCGACGAACAGGCGGTCGCGGGCGTGGTCGGCGCGATCCAGCAGTGGGCGGCCGAGGGCTTGCTGGTCCCCCCGGAGCACGCTGCCTGAGGGGCCGTATACTGCCGGCCAGCGCTGATTTGTTCCGGCTTGCGGGCGCTCTATAAATGCAGCTAAAGACAGGACGCACACCGGTGTCCCGATTCTTGGCGACGCCGGTTTTCTTTTTTGGGGTGCGCTCCACATGGGTTCCGTGGGTGAAGTCAAACCGCAGGTGATGCCGTTCACCGATCCGTTGCCGCTGCGCAGCGGCGCGAGGCTGGGCGACTACACGCTCGTCTATGAAACCTACGGCACGCTGAATGCCGACCGCAGCAATGCGGTGCTGGTGTGCCATGCGCTGAACGCGTCGCACCACGTCGCCGGCACCTACGCCGGCGAGCCGCGCAGCGAGGGCTGGTGGGACAACCTGGTGGGCCCCGGCAAGCCGCTGGACACCGACCGCTTCTTCGTGATCGGCGTCAACAACCCCGGCTCATGCTTCGGCTCGACCGGGCCGATGCACGTCGACCCGGCCACCGGTCGCGTCTACGGCGCCGACTTCCCGGTCGTCACGGTGGAAGACTGGGTCGATGCGCAGGCGCGCCTGCTCGACCGGCTGGGCATCGCGCAGCTCGCGGCGGTGCTGGGCGGCAGCCTCGGCGGCATGCAGGCGCTGAGCTGGTCGCTGCGGCACCCCGACCGGCTGCGCCATTGCATCGCGGTGGCCACCGCGCCCAACCTGTCGGCGCAGAACATCGCGTTCAACGAGGTGGCGCGGCGCGCCATCGTCACCGACCCCGAGTTCCACGGCGGCCACTACTACGGCTACCGCGTCGTGCCCAAGCGCGGGTTGCGCGTGGCGCGGATGATCGGCCACATCACCTACCTGAGCGACGACGCGATGGAGGCCAAGTTCGGCCGTGGGCTCAAGGCCGGCGCCCCGGGCTACAGCACGCAGGACATCGAGTTCGAGATCGAGAGCTACCTGCGCCACCAGGGCGACAAGTTCAGCGAGTACTTCGACGCCAACACCTACCTGCTGATCACGCGCGCGCTCGACTATTTCGACCCGGCGCGCGAGTTCGGTGGCGACCTGAGCGCGGCCTTCGCCGGCGCGCGCTGCAAGTTCCAGCTGGTCAGTTTCACGACCGACTGGCGTTTCTCGCCGGAGCGCTCGCGCGAGATCGTGCGCGCGCTGCTCGACAACCGCTTCGACGTCAGCTACGCCGAGATCGACGCGCCGCACGGGCACGACGCCTTCCTGCTCGACGACGTGCGCTACCACGGGGTGCTGCGGGCTCGCTTCGACAACATCGCGAAGGAGTTCGGGGCATGAGCGACAGGAAAGACATTGAACTCATCGCCGAGATGGTTCCGCCCGGCTCGCGCGTGCTCGACCTCGGCTGCGGCAGCGGCGAGCTGCTGGCCCACCTGCGCGACAAGCGCCAGTGCACGGGCTACGGCATCGAGATCGCCGACGCCAATGTGCTGGCCTGCACGCAGCGCGGCGTCAACGTGATCCAGCTGAACCTCGAGGAAGGCCTGTCGATGTTCGAGGACCGCAGCTTCGACGTGGTGCTGCAGCTGGACACGCTGCAGCACCTGCGCAACACCGAACGCATGCTGCTCGAGACGGCGCGCGTCGGCCGCGTGGGCATCGTCAGCTTCCCGAACTTCGCGCACTGGGCCAACCGGCTGCGCATCGCGACCGGCCGCATGCCGGTGACCAAGGCCCTGCCCTACGAGTGGTACGACACGCCGAACATCCGCGTCGGCACCTATGCCGACTTCGAGGTGCTGGCGCGCAAGAGCGGGCTGCAGATCATCGATTCTTTCGGCATCCAGAACGGCACGGTGCGCCGGCGCCGGCCGAACCTGACGGCCAGCGTCGCGGTGTTCAAGTTCGAGAAGGCCTGAGCTTCAGTCGTTCTTCAGGCGCTTGAGCAGCGCCGCACCGGTCAGCAGTTCGAGCTGGGCCTCGAGCCGGATCACCCGGCCGGTCAAATCTTCGATCTTCTGCTGCTGGGATTTCATCGCCTCCGACTGGCGGTTGACCTTGTCCTCGAGCTTGATGACGGAGGTGAACGCACTCCAGATCTTCTCGGTGACCCCCATCAAGCGGCCTTGCGCGCTGGGGTCTTGGCGGCCTTGGCTTCCATCGCGGCGATGCGCTTGTTGCTGGCGGCGATGAAGTCGAGCGCATCGTCGATCGACGCGGCAGCCCGGTCGGCGGCGGCCTTGGCCGCATCGGCCAGCGCGATCAGGTCGGCCTCGCCTTCGGTGGATTCATAGGCCGCCGCGCCGCGGCGCATCAGCTCGGAAATCGGCAGGCCGAGCCGCTCGGCCTTCGCGGCGATCGCCTTCTTCTCCTGGGACGTGGCCTGCACCACGATGCGTTCAACGGCTCCGGACACGGCGTGCTCCCGCGGAATGGGTCATGGACATGATATGTACATGATCCGCGAGGCACTGGCAAGCGCGGGGGCTCTGGGGCGCTTCGGGCTGCCCTATTCCTTGTCGTGCCCCAGCAGCGCCGCCTTCAGCAGGTGGTCGGCCGGCGCGCTGCCGACCCAGATCTTCAGCACCATCGCGAAGAACTCGGCGTCGCCCACCGGCTCGCCCTGCGGCTGGCCCATGATGTAGAAGGTGGTGCCCTTGCCGGGCACGAACTCCATCGCGAAGGTCTCGCCGGTCGCCATCTTCGAGCGGCCGGAGAAGATCTCGATCAGCCGCGTCGCCGACAAGGTGTGCTTCTGCACCATCTCCTTCGGCGAGTTCTCCGACATGCCCTTGATGAACAGGCGGCCCAGGTCGGTGCCCGGCAGGTCGCGCAGCGCGGTGAACTGCAGCCGCTTCGGGCCCGGCAGCGCCAGCAGTTCGTCGGCGGTGCCGACCTTCTTCGTCGTGTAGAGCCCGAGGTCGTAGACCTTGAAGATCGCGCGGAAACGCGTGCCGGCTCCGTTCAGCAGCAGCGGCGTGCCCTGCACCTGCATCAGCGGCTCGAACTTGGTCGAGGTGGTGGCGGCCTGCGCGGCCCCCACGGTCAGTGCCAGGGCCACGGCCAACGTGGCGGCGGCAGCATTCGTGCGGAACGGGGTCATGCGTCTCCTCGGGGCCATCTGTTTCTTGGATGGCGCCGATTATTCGGGCTTATGCCGGCCGCAACAAGCCCGCACACCCTGACTCCGCCCCGGATCGCACGATCGTTCGTGAAGCTTGGCGCGGTGATCTTTGGGGCTGGCGGCCGATTTCGCGCGAGGCCTCGACCAGCACCGAGTCGCCGAATTCGTGCGTGCGGTAGCCGCCCGCCTCGAGCGCCGCATCGGCGCGCCGCAGCAGCACGGGGTCGACGAAGGCCTGCAACAGCGCATGGTGGCTGCTGCCGGGTTCGTGCGTGCCGCTGACGATCGCATCGACCACGCGCAGCCGCGACGCCGGGCCCAGCCGCTGCGTCGCGAGGCCCATGCCCGGGCGCAGCGGCAGCGCCTGCGCGGCGGCATGTTCGAGCGCCCGCGTCACGGTCGTGCCGAGCGCGACGATGCGCCCGCCGCTGCGCCGCGTGTCGGCGATCGCCTGCACCGTGGCTTCGGGCAGGTGGTAGGGCTCGTCGAAGGGCAGCCGCGCGTCGAGGGCGACGTCGCCGGTCGACGAGATGCCGGCCGCATGCGTGAGCGTCGCGAAGCCGATCGCGCGCTCGCGCAGCGCGTGCAGCATCTGCCAGTCGAGCACGAAGCCGGCCGACGGCGGCTCGAAGGCCACCGGCAGCGCCGCCACCTGCGTCCACACGTCCCACAGCGCGAGCGGCTGAGCGACGTGCGCGTACTGGATGGGCCGGCCATGGCGGGCGATGCCGGCCCAGATCTCGTCGGGCGTGCCGGCAAAGCGCAGCTCGATCAGCCGCGGGTGGCCGAGCAGGCGTTCGACGCGCGCCTGCAGCGGCCCGAGCTGCAGCAGGTCGCCGGCGCGCAACGGTGGCGGCGCCGGGCGGTCCTCGGTGCGCGTGCGGTGGTCGCCGGCGCCGAAGACGATCGCAGTGAAGTCGCGCACCGCGTCGACCTCGAGCGAGCGGCGGCCGGCCAGGCGCACCTCGACGACGGCGCCGCTGCGTGCATGCATGCCGCCCAGGCTGGCGGGCAGCGTGGCCGCATCGTTGGCAATCAGCAGGTCGCCCGGCCGCAGGAAGCGCGCGAGCTGCGAGCGCTGCGCGTGGTGCAGCACGCCCTGGGCGTCGAGCACCAGCAGGCGCGCGTCGCGCGGGCGCTGGGTGGGTTGGTGAGCGGCTTTCATGCGAACTCCGGGTGGGCGACGGTGTTGGCGATCAGCGCGACGATGACGCGTGCCGCGTCGGCCGGCTGCTTCAGCGTGGCGGGGTCGGCGTCGGGCACGGCGGCCGCGTGCAGCGGCGTGTCCATGTCGCCGGGGTCGACCGACAGCACGCGCACGCCGTGCTCGCGCAGCTCGGCGTCCCAGATGCGGCTCAGGTGGTGCAGCGCCGCCTTGCTGGCGCCATAAGCACCCCAGCCGGGGTACGGCGTCACCGCGGCATCGCTGCTGATGTTGAGCACCAGCGCCTGCGCGCCGGTGCGGGCCGAGGCGGCCAGTGCGCCCAGCAGCGCCTTGCCGAGGCGGAACGGGCCGAGCAGGTTGGTCGCGAGCGCCGTCTCCAGGTCTTCGCAATCGGTGTCGGCCAGCAGCGCGAGCGGCACCGGGCCGAGGCTGGACGCGTTGTTGATGAGGACGTCCAGCCCGCCCAGCGCGGCGGTGACCTGCAGCGCGAGCGGGTGGATGTCGTCCTTGCGCGAGACATCGCCGGCGATGCCGTGGCTGCCGGGGATGTCCTGCGCGATTCGGCGCACGCGGGCGGCGTCGCGGGCGATGAAGGCGACGCGGGCGCCGCGCGCCGACAGCGCGCGCACCAGCGCCAGGCCGAGGCCGGAGGTGCCGCCGGTCACCGCGATGCGCAGGCCGGCGATGGGATCGTCTCGAAGGGTGTTCATGGAAGGCTCCGTGGAGTGATGGCTGCACGATAGGCAGCGTGGTCCGCGGCGCCCAGCGGGCGGTCCGTCAGATTGGCGAAGCGTCCGATCCGCCGTCATCTGGTGACAATGCATGCCATGGATGAGCCCTCCGACCCGACCGCCAGCCACCTGGCCCGCAACCTCGTCAGCCTGCGCCATGCACGCGGCCTGACGCAGGACGGGCTCGCCAAGGCCGCCTCGCTGCCGCGTTCGACGATGGCCACGCTGGAGTCCGGTGACGGCAACCCGTCGCTGGCGGTGCTGGTGAAGGTGGCCGGTGCGCTGGGCGTGCCGATCGACGAGCTGCTGGCCTCGCCGCGCGCGATGGTGCGCCACTGGGCCGCCGACGAGGTCGCGCTGCGCAGCCGGCCGGCCGGGCGCGGGCGCGGCGTGCGGCTGCGGGTGCTGATCCCGGAGTCGGTGCCCGATGAAATGATGGAGGTGATGGACTTCGAGCCCGGCGCGGTGATGGGTGGCACGCCGCACCTGCCGGGCACGCGCGAGTTCTTCACCTGCCTGGACGGGCGCGTGAACCTGATGGTGGCGGGCGAGCGCTATGCGCTCAGCGAGGGCGAGGTGCTGGCCTTCCCGGGGAACCTGCCGCATTCGTATCAGAACGCCGATGCACAAGAACCCGCGCGCGGCATCTCGCTCGTGGTGCTCGCGAAAGCAGGCGTTTAGCGGCGTGGGGCGTTCCCGGATTGGCATCCGGGCTACCCCGTGTTCGCAGCCCGGATGCCAATCCGGGATCTCCGCACCAAGCCGCGGGTTCGGCGAAGGCGCGGGCGGGCAGGCTGGGGAGCGCCAATAGGGATGGGGCGCCGGAGCTGGCTGCTTTCAAGGCCCGCGTGCGCAGCACGCTTCGTGATCTGACTGTCGCCGACTGTTTGACCACAGCGAGCGCAGCGAGCGGCGGGAGTTTCGGCGACGGGCCTTGAAAGCAGTCAGCGCAGGGAAGTCGAAGACCGCCCCATCCGGCGCGCCCCAGCCTGCCCGCCCGCGCCTTTGCCCGCGCCTTCGCGCGCGCCATCACCGCGACCCTCTCTTCTGTGGGGATTGCACCCCACCCCTATGCTTGCGCCCGCAATTCCGCACCCGAGGAGAAATTCGAATGACATTCACGTCCTGGATTCGCAACGGCGCTGCCGCCCTCACCGGCGCGCTGGTCCTGGCGACGGCTGCCCAGGCCGGCGCCCCGCAAGTCAAGACGCAGGCGCCCGGCTTCTACCGCATGATGCTGGGCGACATCGAGGTGACCGCGCTGTTCGACGGCACCATCGACCTGCAGCCCAAGCAGCTGCTGACCAACACGACGCAGAAGGACGTCGGCAAGCTGCTCGACAAGGGCTTCCAGAAGGACGTCGTGCCGACCTCGGTCGACGGCTACCTGATCAACACCGGCAGCAAGCTGGTGCTGGTGGACACCGGCGCCGGCAACCTGTTCGGCCCGACGGTGGGCAACCTGGTCGCCAACCTGAAGGCCTCCGGCTACCAGCCCGAGCAGGTCGACGAGATCTACATCACCCACATGCACGGCGACCACGTCGGCGGCCTCGCGGCCGACGGCAAGCTGGTGTTCCCCAACGCCATCGTGCGCGCCGACCAGCACGATGCCGACTTCTGGCTCAGCAAGGAGAACCTCGACAAGGCCCCGGAGGCGATGAAGGGCTTCTTCCAGGGCGCACAAGCATCGCTGAACCCGTACGTCAGCGCCGGCAAGTTCAAGGCCTTCGACGGCGAGACCGACCTGGTGCCCGGCGTGCGCGCCATCGCCGCGCGCGGCCACACGCCCGGCCATTCGATCTACGCGGTCGAATCCAAGGGGCGCAAGCTGGTGCTGTGGGGCGACCTGATGCACGTGGCGGCAGTGCAGTTCCCGCAGCCGCAGATCACGATCTCGTTCGACACCGACTCGAAGTCGGCCGCAATCCAGCGCAAGAAGGCGTATGCGGAAGCCGCGAAGGAAGGCTACCTCGTGGCTGCCGCGCACCTGCCGTTCCCGGGGATCGGGCACATCCGGGCCGAAGGGCGCGGGTATGTGTGGGTGCCGGTGGACTACCAGCAGATTCGCTGAGTTCGAGCGACGAATCCCGGATTCGCATCCGGGTTACGTGACGACCACCTGGACGCCGAGGGATTCCACCTCGGGCCAGGCTCGGTCGCTGACCAGCGTGTGCACGTCGCGCCACTGCGCGACCGCGAACGGCGACACGTTGCTCTGCTTCGAGTGATCGGCCAGCACCATCGTGCGCGCCGCGGCGCCGATCATCGCGCGCTTGGTCGCCGCATCGGCCTCGTCGGTGACGGTGACGCCCATCGCCAGGTCGACCGAGCATGCGCCCGGCACCGCCCAGTCGGCCCGGCACTGCAGCAGCATCTCGCGCGCCGCCGGCCCCCACAGCGCACGCGCCTGCGGATGCCAGGTGCCGCCGGTCAACACCAGCTGCACACCCGGCTCGCGGTCGAACAGCGCCGCGACATCGAGCGCATTCGTGATCACCGTCAGCGGCCGCGCCTTCAGCTCGCGCGCCAGGCTCAATGACGTCGACCCAGCATCGATGATCACCGTCTGCCCCGGCTCGATGAGTGCCGCGCCGGCCCGCCCGATCGCCTGCTTCGCATCGGCCATCACCCCGGCGCGCCCGGCGAAATCCAGCCGCGCCGTGTCCAGCGACACCGCCCCGCCATGCGTCTTGTGCAAGGCCCCCTGGGCCTGCAGATCGAGCAGGTCGCGGCGGATCGTGTGCTCGGAAACGCCCATCATCCGAGCAAGGTCGAGCACCTCGACCCGGCCTTTCTCCTGCAACAGCTTCAGCGTCCGGGCCCGGCGTTCTTCGCCGAACCAAGGGGGAGCGGGGGTTTTGCGAACCATGGTGGCGAAAGTGTAGCTTGCCTGGCCCCATTGAATGCTCTAATATGCTCGAAATTGATCGATTTCGCTTGACCGAGCATCCCCTTGGAGCAACCCATGTCCACCCCCACGCCCGCCTCGCGGGCCGAACACGTCGCGATGGCGGCCGTGTTCTTCGCCAACGGCGCCGGCTTCGCGAGCTGGGTTTCGCGCATCCCGGCGGTGCGCGACGCGCTCACGCTGAGCGAGGGCCAGCTCGGCATGGCGCTGCTGGCAATGGGGGGCGGCGCGCTGCTGTCGTTCCAGCTCGCCGGCCGCGGCATCGGCCAGCTCGGCGCGCGCACGCTGACGCTGGCCACCGGCTTCATCTACTGCTTCCTGCTGCCGCAGCCGGTGCTGGTGGGCTCGCTGCCGGCGCTCGCGTTCACGCTGTTCCTGTTCGGCGCCGCCAACGGCGCGATGGACGTCGCGATGAACGCGCTGGCGGTCGAGGTCGAGGCGCGCCGCGGCAAGCCCATCATGTCCGGGCTGCACGGGCTGTGGAGCGCCGGCGGCCTGTGCGGCGCGACGCTCGGCGGCACGATGGCGCACCACGGCATCGCGCCCGGCGTGCACCTCGGTGCCGTCGCGGTCGTGCTGGCGCTGATCCTGCTGGGTGCACGGCGCTGGCTGCCGGCCACGCCGCCGAAACCGGCCGAGCCGGGCCCCCACTTCGCGATGCCCGAGCCGGGCATGCTGGGCCTGGGCGCGATCGTGTTCTGCGCCTTCCTGATCGAAGGCGGCATGGCCGACTGGAGCGCGGTGTATGTGAAGGACGGCCTTGGCCGCACCGCGGCGCTCGGCGCCTTCGGCTATGCCGCGTTCGCCTTCGCGATGATGGGCCTGCGCCTGGCCGGCGACCGGCTGACGACGCTGTGGCGCCCGTCGACGCTGCTGCGCATCGGCAACGCGGTGGCGGCGCTGGTGCTGGCCGCGGCCCTGTGGACGCAGCACACCGGCTGGACCATGGTGGCCTTCGTGAGCGTCGGCCTCGGCGTCGCGACGGTGGCTCCGCTGGTGTTCGGCGCCGCCGCCCGGCGCTCGAAGCGCGGCGCCGGCCACGGCATTGCCGCGATGGCCACGCTCGGCTACGGCGGCTTCCTGCTCGGCCCGCCGCTGATCGGCTGGCTGGCCCAGCTGACCAGCCTGCGCTTCGCGCTGCTGGTGCTGGCCGGGCTGGCGGCCGTCATCGCGACGCTGGCCCAGCACCTCGACGAGCCGGCGCCTTCGCTGCAGGCGCATCCGGCGCGGGCCTGACGGGCGGCGGCGCCATGCCGGCCAGGTAGCCCTCGAACACCTGCCGCCCCACCTTCACCAGGTCGAACGACTCGGGCGCCAGCAGCCAGCTGCGGATCAGCCCGTCGGTCAGCGCATGCAGGCCCAGCGCGACCGTGCGGCCCGGTGCGCGCAGCGCGATCTGCCCGCGCTGCACCGCGCGCTTCAGCGCGCTCTCGACGTGCACCAGCATCTCGTCGTGCACCTGCAGGTGGCGCTCCCACACCTTGTGCAGCTCGTCGACGTACTCGACCTTGTGGGTCGCGATGAAGAACACCCGCCGCACCTGCGGGTCGTGCACCGTCTTGCGAAGGGCATCGACAAAGCTTTCCAGAATGTGATCCACTGGCGCGTCCAACTGCGGGTCGTCACTCGCGTGCACCATCTGCTCCATCGGCAGGGTCACGCGCAGCAGCATCGCGTTGAAGAGGTCCGCCTTGTCCTTGAAGTGCCAGTAGATGGCGCCCCGGGTCAGGCCGGCCGCGAGCGCGATGTCGTTGAGCGAAGTGCGCGACACCCCACGCTCCTGGAACACCAGCTCGGCGGTGTCCAGGATGTGGCTGCGGGTGGCCTGGGCCTCTTCTTTCGTTCGGCGCGCCATCGCGGTGGCGACTCCTTCGGTCATAGGCAGCCGGTCAGTGCGCCGCAAGCGCGGGCCGGCTACCGTGTAGGTAAAGGGACGTTTACATTCAGTCGTGTATGTATACTAACCCGCAATGCTGGCAAGTCCATCCGGGTTTCGCGCCCGGGTCCGCGAATTGCCGGTGCCCCACCAGTTCTCCAGGCGCCCGCGGCGGGCGCAGCATCCGGAAGGGATTTGCATGTCTGCGTTGAAAAGCGTCGCGGCGGAAAGTGCTGCTGTTGTGTTCAAGGCGCTGCCGGTGGCAGTGGCGATCGTGATGCTGGTGGCCTGTGGGGCCAAGGACGGAGCCGGCGCGCCCGGTGGCGGTGCCGCAGGCGGAGCGGGTGCCCCGCCGCCGCCCGAGGTGGGGGTCGTGACGGTGGCGCCGCGCGAGGTCGGCCTCGTCACCGAGCTGCCGGGCCGGCTCGAGGCCTCGCGCGTCGCGCAGGTGCGCGCGCGCGCCGCCGGCATCCTGCAGAAGCGGCTGTTCCGCGAAGGCAGCGACGTGAAGCAGGGCCAGGCGCTGTTCCAGATCGACTCGGCGCCCTACGTCGCCAGCCAGCAGAGCGCCCAGGCCTCGCTGGCCCGCGCGCAGGCCAACCTGGTGCAGGCCACGGCGCAGGCCGAGCGCTACAAGCCGCTGATGGAAGCCAACGCGATCAGCAAGCAGGACTTCGTGAACGCCGTCGCGGCGCAGAAGACCGCCGAGGCCGACGTGGCCGCCGGCCGCGCCGCGCTGCAGACCGCGCAGATCAACCTCGGCTATGCCGCGGTCACCGCGCCGATCTCGGGCCGCATCGGCCGCGCACTGGTCACCGAAGGCGCGCTGGTCGGCCAGGGCGAGGCGACCCAGCTGGCCGTGGTGCAGCAGATCAACCCGATGTACGTGAACTTCACGCAGTCGACCACCGAGGTGCTGAAGCTGCGCAAGGCGCTCGAGGCCGGCAAGCTCAAGCGCGCCGGCACCGAGGCCGCCGCGGTGCGCGTGGTGCTCGAAGACGGCACCGAATACGACAAGACCGGCAAGCTGCTGTTCACCGACCTGACGGTCGACCCGAGCTCGGGCCAGGTGACGCTGCGTGCCGAGCTGCCGAACGCCGACGGCCTGCTGCTGCCCGGCATGTACGTGCGCGTGCGCATCGAGCAGGCCCAGCTGGACGACGCGATCACGTTGCCGCAGCAGGCCGTCACGCGCAGCAACCAGGGCGACAGCGTCACGGTGGTGGGCGCCGACGGCAAGATCGCGCCGCGCCCGGTCAAGCTGGGTTCGGCCGCGCAGGGCGGCCAGTGGGTCGTGCTCGAGGGCCTGAAGCCCGGCGAGCAGGTGATGGTCGACGGCTTCCAGAAGCTGCGCGGCCCCGGTCCGGTGAAGCCGGTGCCGTGGCAGCCGCATGCCGCCGCGAAGGCCGCATCCGCACCCGCCTCCGCCGCGTCCGGCAGCTGACGCCAGGACCTCCCCCGACAGAACCAGCGAGCCTTCCTCCATGGCCAAGTTCTTCATCGATCGCCCCATCTTCGCGTGGGTGATCGCGCTGTTCATCATCGTGCTGGGCAGCGTGGCGGTCACGCAGCTGCCCGTCTCGCAGTACCCGCCGGTCGCACCGCCCTCCATCGTCGTGTCGGCCACCTACCCCGGGGCCTCGGCGCAGACGCTGGAAGACAGCGTGATCAGCGTCATCGAGCAGGAGCTGAACGGCTCGCCCGGGTTGATCTACATGGAATCGGTCAGCCAGGCCAACGGCACCGGCTCGATCACCATCAGCTTCGAGCCCGGCACCAACCCCGACCTGGCCCAGGTCGACGTGCAGAACCGCCTGAGCCGCGCCGCACCGCGCCTGCCGGCCGCCGTGACGCAGCAGGGCGTGCGCGTCGACAAGGCGCGCTCGAACTTCCTGCTGTTCACGATCCTGTCCTCCGACAACCCGGCCTTCGACCCGATCGCGCTCGGGGACTACGCCTCGCGCACCGTGCTGCCCGAGATCCAGCGCATCCCCGGCGTCGGCCAGGCGCAGCTGTTCGGCACCGAGCGCGCGATGCGCGTCTGGATCGACCCGGCCAGGCTGGTCGGCTTCAACCTGTCGGCCAGCGACGTCGCGAACGCGATCCGCGCGCAGAACGCGCAGGTCTCGTCGGGCACCATCGGCGACCTGCCGAACCTGCCCGGCCAGGCCATCTTCGCGACCGTCGTCGTCAACGGCCAGCTGACCAACGTCGAGCAGTTCGGCAACATCGTGCTGCGCGCGAACGCCGACGGCTCGACGGTGCGCCTGAAGGATGTTGCACGCATCGAGCTCGGCGCCCAGACCTATGCCACCTCGGCGCGCCTGAACGGCAAGCCGTCGACCGGCATCGGCGTGCAGCTGTCGCCGAGCGGCAATGCGCTGGCCACCGCCACCGCGATCCGCAAGCGCCTGGACGAGCTGGCGCGCTACTTCCCGCAGGGTGTCAAGTACAGCGTGCCCTACGACAGCTCGCGCTTCGTCAAGATCTCGATCTCGCAGGTGGTGGAGACGCTGCTCGAGGCCGTCGCGCTGGTGTTCGTCGTGATGTACCTGTTCCTGCAGAACTGGCGCTACACCGTGATCCCGACGCTGGTGGTGCCGATCGCGCTGCTGGGCACCTTCGGCGCGCTGCTCGGCCTGGGTTTCTCGATCAACGTGCTGACGATGTTCGGCATGGTGCTGGTGATCGGCATCGTGGTGGACGATGCGATCGTCGTGGTCGAGAACGTCGAGCGCATCATGAGCGAGGAGGGGCTGTCGCCGCGCGAGGCCACGCGCAAGGCGATGGGCCAGATCTCGGGCGCCATCATCGGCGTGACGGTGGTGCTGATCTCGGTGTTCGTGCCGCTCGCGTTCTTCAGCGGCTCGGTGGGCAACATCTACCGCCAGTTCTCGGCGGTGATGGTGGCGTCGATCGGGCTGTCGGCCTTCCTGGCGCTGTCGCTGACGCCGGCCTTGTGCGCCACGCTGCTGCAGCCGGTCGAGGCCGGCCACCACCACGAGAAGACCGGCTTCTTCGGCTGGTTCAACCGCGGCTTCTCGCGCACCGCGAAGGGCTACGAAGGCTGGGTCGCGCGCATCCTGAAGCGCGCCGGCCGCTACCTGATCGTCTACGTGGCGATCATCGCGGCGGTGGGCTGGTTCTTCTCGCGCCTGCCCAGTTCGTTCCTGCCGGCCGAGGACCAGGGCTACCTGATCGTCAACGTGCAGCTGCCCCCGGGCGCCACCGTGAACCGAACGGTCGAGGTGATGCAGCAGGTCGAGGGCTTCATCCTGAAGCAGCCCGAGGTGCAGAGCATGGTCGGCGTGCTGGGCTTCAGCTTCTCGGGCCAGGGCCAGAACGCCGGCCTCGCGTTCGTCACGCTGAAAGACTGGGACGAGCGCAAGGGCCACGGCCATGCGGCCCAGGACGTGGCGGGCCGCGCGTTCGGCGCGCTGATGGGCGTGCGCGATGCGTTCATCTTCCCGCTCAGCCCGCCGCCGATCCCCGAGTTGGGCACCGCCTCGGGCTTCGCGTTCCGGCTGCAGGACCGCGGCGGCAACGGCCACGCGGCGCTGCTGGCAGCGCGCAACCAGCTGCTCGGGATGGCGGCGCAGAGCAAGATCGTCGCGGGCGTGCGCCCGGACGGCCTGGAAGACGCGTCGCAGCTGCAGATCGACATCGACCGCGACAAGGCGAACGCGCTGGGCGTCGGCTTCGATTCGATCAACGCGACCATCTCGACCGCGCTCGGCTCGGCCTACATCAACGACTTCCCGAACGCCGGTCGCCTGCAGCGCGTGGTGGTTCAGGCCGATGCGCCGGCGCGCATGCAGCCCGAAGACCTGCTGCGGCTGAACGCACTGAACGGCAAGGGCCAGCCGGTGCCGCTGTCGGCGTTCGCGACCACGCGCTGGGTCAGCGGCCCGGTGCAGACCATCCGCTACAACGGCTACCCGACGATGCGCCTGGCCGGCGATGCCGCGCCCGGGCGCAGCACCGGCGAGGCGATGGACGAGATGGAGCGGCTCGCGGGCCAGTTGCCGCCGGGCTTCGCGTTCGAATGGACCGGCCAGTCGCGCGAGGAAAAGCTGTCGGGCTCGACCGCGTTCATCCTGCTCGGTTTCTCGCTGCTGGCGGTGTTCCTGTGCCTGGCGGCGCTGTACGAGAGCTGGTCGATCCCGCTGTCGGTGATCCTGGTGGTGCCGCTCGGCGTGCTGGGCGTGGTGCTGGCCGCCACCTTCCGCGGGCTGTCGAACGACATCTACTTCAAGGTCGGCCTGATCACGGTGATCGGGCTGAGCGCGAAGAACGCGGTGCTGATCATCGAGTTCGCGAAAGACCTGCATGCGCAGGGCAAGGGCATCGTCGAGGCGGTGCTCGAGGCGGCGCACCTGCGCTTCCGGCCGATCCTGATGACCTCGATGGCCTTCATCCTGGGCGTGCTGCCGCTGGTGGTGGCCTCGGGCGCGGGCTCGGCCAGCCAGCGCGCGATCGGCACCGGCGTGATGGGCGGCATGTTCACCGCGACGCTGCTGGCGGTGTTCTTCGTGCCGGTGTTCTTCGTCGTCGTGCGACGCATCTTCAAGGGCAGCGAGCGGCAGCGCCGCATGTACGCCCACGAACTCGACGGCAAGCCGGCCCCTGCGGCAGCGGCTGCGCCGAAGGATGGTTCCCATGAGTGAATCCCGGACCCTGCGCGGTGCGGCCCTGCTGGCGAGCACGCTGCTCGCCGCCGGCTGCACGATGATCCCGACCTACGAGCGCCCGCCGGCGCCGGTGGCCGGCTCCTTCGCCGGCGAGGCGACGACGCCGCGCCCCGGCCCGAAGGCAAGCGACATCGAGTGGCAGAGCTACTTCGCCGACGAGCGGCTGAAGCGCCTGATCGACCTGGCGCTGAAGAACAACCGCGACCTGCGCATCGCGGTGCTGAACATCGAGCAGGCGCGGGCGCAGTACCAGATCAAGCGCGCCGACGAGTGGCCGACGGTGGCCGCGGCGGCCAACGGCCAGCGCGTGACGACCGGCAACGACAGCATCAGCAGCACCTACAGCGCGGGGCTGGCGGTCACGGCCTACGAACTCGACCTGTTCGGCCGCGTGCGCAGCCTGAGCCAGGTGGCGGTGGCACAGTACCTGGCCACCGAGGAGACGCGCAAGGCGGTGCAGATCAGCCTGATCGCGGCGGTGGCGAAC
The DNA here is from genome assembly GCF_056404395.1 of Rhizobacter sp. P2_D12. NCBI lineage: Bacteria > Pseudomonadati > Pseudomonadota > Betaproteobacteria > Burkholderiales > Sphaerotilaceae > Rhizobacter > Rhizobacter sp. P2_D12. The sequence continues at coordinate 33,640 of NZ_JBFUEB010000012.1, forward strand.
GGCTATTTCACGCTGCTGGCCGACGACGAGCTGCTGGAGGTGACGAAGCAGACGCTGAAGACGCGCGAGGATTCGCAGAAGCTGACGCGGCTGAAGTTCGACAACGGCGCCAGCTCCGAGCTCGACCTGCGCCAGGCCGAATCGCTGCTCGAGGCGGCGCGCGTGGCGCTTGCGCAGCAGACGCGCCAGCGCACGCTGGACGAGAACGCGCTGGTGCTGCTGCTGGGCCAATCGATCCCGGACGACCTGCCGCCGGGCGTGTCGCTGGTGGCCGACCAGGTGCTGCCCGAGGTGCCGGCCGGGTTGCCGTCGGACCTGCTGAACCGCCGGCCCGACCTGCGCGCGGCCGAGCAGCAGCTGATCGCGGCCAATGCCAACATCGGCGCGGCGCGTGCGGCCTTCTTCCCGCGCATCACGCTGACCGGGCTGGTCGGCTCGGTGAGCACCGAGCTGTCAGGGCTGTTCAAGAGCGGGTCGTTCGGCTGGAGCTTCCAGCCGCAGGCCTCGCTGCCGCTGTTCGATGCGGGGCGCAACCAGGCCAACCTCGAGAGCGCGAAGGCCGGGCGCGAGATCGCGGTGGCGCAGTACGAGAAGGCGATCCAGACGGCGTTCCGCGAGGTTTCGGATTCGCTGGCCGGTCGCGCGACGCTGGGCGAGCAGGCGCGGGCGCAGCGCGCGCAGGCGGATGCCGAGCAGGCACGCTACCGGCTGGCCGACCTGCGCTACCGCAACGGCGCGGCCAGCTACCTGGACGTGCTGGACGCGCAGCGCTCGCTGTTCGCCGCGCAGCAGGCGGTGGTGCAGGTGCAGGCGGCGCAGGCGCAAAACCTGGTGACGCTGTACAAGACGCTGGGTGGTGGGTGGAAGGAACCCGCGGCATCGACGAATTGATGTAGCCCGGATGCCAATCCGGGGTTTCGGCGCTGGCGCGAGCGAAGGCGCGTGTGGGGAGGGTGGGGCGCGCCTTCGCCGACACAGCAGCTTCCTGCGAACATCCCGGATTGGCATCCGGGCTACGGCTTGATCGCGGTGGCCTGCGACCACACGACCTGCCAACGACCATCGATGCGCTCGTACGAATCGATGTGCCAGCACTGGAATGGCATGCCGGCTTCGAACTCCAGCGTCGCCTGGTAGCGGATCACGGCGCTGTCCTGGCCCAGCCGCACGTCGATGGGGCCAGGCTCCCAGCGCAGGTAGCGCAGGACGCCCTCCTCGACCTTGCCGAGATACTGCTCGCGCGTGAACACACGGCCGGCCGGCGTGACGAGCTGGAAGTCCGGTGCGTGAAGCTGCCAAGCGAGTGGCATGTCGCGCTCGACCAACGCCCGCAGGCGCGAACGCTCCAGGTCGCGGATGTCGTCAGCGGACACACGATCGGTCATGAGCGGCTCGCTGTCGTTGGATAGGCGTGGAACCCGTCGAAATCCGCCTTGCCGATCACGACGCCGCGGCTGCGCAGGATGGCGTACACCATCGACAGGTGGAAGAAGAAATTCGGGAACGCGTACTGCAACAGGAACTCGGGCGCCGGCAAGGACACCAGGGCCTCGCCAGCCTGGCTCTGCAGCACCCGGGCCTGCGCACCTTCGAACAGTTCGGGCGCCAGCGCATTCAGCAGCTCGCACACGCGGTCGATCCGGGCGCGCAAGCCATCGAAGCCGGCTCCCACCCGTTCGTCCGGCGGAATCGCCTGCCCCGCCAGCGGAAAGCACGCGCGCAACGCGAAGTTCGCGGTGATGACGACCTGCGTCGCGAAGGGATTCATGTCGTCCGCCAGCCGCGCCCCCAGCAGTTGCGATGCCGGCCAGCCCCGCGACGACGCATGCGCCTCGGCAGCATCGAGCAGCGCACGCAGGCGCCCCAGGTAGCGAAGGAACACGGGAACACAGGCGTCTCGCGTTGCCACGCTCATGACGCGACACCTTCGGTACCCGCCTGCAGGCTGCGTTTCATCATCGGCGAGACGCTAACACGCCATTGCGCCCAGGCCTCTTGCATCCCACCGCCCACCCCGGCATGCTCGCGCCATGACCCCCGCCTCCCACCGCGCCCAGCTCGTGGGCATGCTCGCCGAAGCGGCCGAGATCGAGCATTGCCTGATGTGCACCTACCTGTATGCCGCTTTCTCGCTGAAGCAGCAGGCCGACGAAGGACTGGAACCCGACGAACTGGCCGCCGTGCAGCGCTGGCGCCGCGAGATCATCGCGATCGCCACCGACGAGATGCTGCACCTGTCGCTCGCCAACAACCTGGCCATCGCCATCGGCGCACGCCCGCACTACCGGCGCTTCAACTTCCCGATCGCGCCCGGCCTGTTCCCGGCCGACATCGCGGTCGAGCTCGCACCCTTCGACGAAGCCACGCTCGACCACTTCGTCTACCTCGAACGGCCGATCGACGTGGCCGAGCGCGATGGCGCGCACTACGAAAAGACCAGCTACCGCCGCCATGCCGTCGCCGGCCGGCTGTCGATGCTGCCCGACGACTACACCACCGTCGGCGAGCTGTACGAATCGATCCGCGAGAGCTGCGGGCGCCTCGTGGAACACGGTGGCGAGGCCACCCTGTTCATCGGCCCGCGCGCTGCCCAGCTGTCGCTGCAGGACTTCCGGCTGCCCGGCCTGATCACCATCGGCACGCTGGCCGAGGCGCAGCAGGCCATCGACTTCATCGTGCACCAGGGCGAAGGCTCCCGCTCCGAGAAAGCCGGCTCGCACTACGCGCGCTTCTGCGCCATCCGCAGCGAGTGGCAGGGCCTGAAGGCGCGCCGCCCGGGCTTCGAGCCGGCCCGCCCCGCCGCACGCCACCCGGTGATGCGCGACCCGGTGGTCGCCGGCCTGCGCATCCACGTCACCGCCGAGCCGGCCGCGAGCCTGCTGGACGCCGCCAACGTCTGCTACGAGCTGATGCTGCGCCTGCTGACCGCCATGTCCGACGTGCCGCCGCGCTCCGAAGAGGCCACCGCGCGACGCCGCGAGATGGCCGACCAGACGCTCGCGATGATGCACATGATGGGCGACATCGGCAGCGCACTGGCCACGCTGCCGGCCAGCGACAAGCACCCCGGCGTCCACGCCGGCATGACCTTCACCGCATCGCGCACCGTGCTGGCCTACCTGTCGGCCGAGACCGCGACGCTGGTGCTCGCCGAGCGCTGCGGCTGCGTCGCCGACCGCCTGGCCGCGCTCGCCGCCCAACCCGGCGCACTGCCCTCGCTGGCACGCCACGCGCACTCGCTGCGACGCTTCTCCGACCACTGGTCGGCCGAGCACGCCAAGCGCTGGCCGGCCCTCGGGCACAAGCCGTCGACGCTGGCCCCATTTGCCGGACCACCCGAGCCACCCGCGCCAATGGCCGCACCCGTGGCGCTGGTGGCCAGCCGGCCGAAGCCGCCCGACGAGGCTCGCGGCCGCGACGTGCTGCTGCGCTTCGACACCCAGCGCTGCATCCACGCGCGCCACTGCGTGCTCGGCGAGCCCGCGGTGTTCCTCGCCAACACGCCCGGCGACTGGCTGTACCCCGACCAGGCGACGCCGGAACGCATCGCGATCGTCGCGCACAGCTGCCCGTCGGGCGCGGTCACCTACGAGCGCCTGGACGGTGGCCCGGCCGAGGCACCGCCGCGCGTCAACGTCGCCCGGCTGCGCGAGAACGGGCCGATCGCCTTCCACGCCGAACTGGCGCTGTCGGCCACCGCGCCGAACGGCGGCTCCTCGTTCCGCGCCACGCTGTGCCGCTGCGGCCAGTCGGCCAACAAGCCCTACTGCGACGGCTCGCACAACGCCGCCGGCTTCAAGGCGACCGGCGAGCCGCCGACGCGCGAGTCGCAGCCGCTGGCCGTGCGCCATGGCACGTTGCGCGTCGATCCGCTGCGCAACGGCCCGCTCGAGGTCAGCGGCAACCTCGAGCTGTGCGCCGGCACCGGCCGCACCGTCGACCGGCTCACCAGCGCGCGCCTGTGCCGCTGCGGCCAGTCGCAAAACAAGCCGTTCTGCGACAACTCGCATGCGGTGGTCGGCTTCGTCGCCGACGGCGTGTAGGGCACGCCGGATGAGCTTCCAGAACAACTACCTCGCGTTCGAACCGAAGAGCCTGGCCGACGTGCTGCGCTGGCGCTGGGCCGCCCACCGCAGCGGCGTGCCGCAGCCGCCGCGCGATCCGATCCCGTGCGTCGCACCCGATCTCGCCGCGCTGCAGGCCAACGCACGCGCCGGCGCCGCGATGCAGCCCGGCGTCACCTGGATCGGCCACGCGACGGTGCTGGCGCAGCTGGGCGGGCTCAACGTTCTCACCGACCCGATCTTCTCCGAGCGCGCATCGCCGCTGTCCTTCGTCGGCCCGAAGCGGCACCTGCCGCCCGGCGTCGCGCTGGCCGACCTGCCGCACATCGACCTGGTGCTGGCCTCGCACAACCACTACGACCACCTCGACAGCGCCTCGGTCGACGCGCTGCAGCGGCAGCCGGGCGGCCCGCCGCTCTTCATCGTGCCGCTCGGCGTCAAGGCCTGGCTGGCCGGGCGCGGCATCGCCCACGCGATCGAGCTGAACTGGTGGGAGTCGCACACGCTGCAGGCGCCGGCCGGCCCGGTCGACGTGACGCTGGTGCCGGCCCAGCACTGGTCGGGCCGCGGCCTGAGCGACCGCATGAAGACCCTGTGGGGCGGCTTCGCGGTGTTCGCCCCCGACTGCCACCTGTTCTACGCCGGCGACACCGCGTACTCGCGCGACTTCGCCGACATCCAGGCGCGTTTCGCCGAGCGCCAGTCGGCGGCGAACGGCGGCGGCTTCGACATCGCGCTGCTGCCGATCGGCGCCTACGAGCCGCGCTGGTTCATGGCGCCGCAGCACGTCAACGTCGAAGAGGCGATCCGCATCCACCGCGACCTGCGCGCCAAGCGCTCGCTGGGCGTGCACTGGGGCACCTTCCAGCTGTCCGACGAGGCGCTCGACGAACCGCCGCGCGCACTCGTCGAGCAGCGCCGCCTGCAGGGCCTGCCGGAACCGGAATTCTTCGTGCTCGCGATCGGCGAGACGCGACAATTCCCCCCTCGCCGCCGCGCCGCACCGGCCGGCGGCTGACCCCGGAGACCCGCCATGTGGATGACCCTGCTCCTCGTTGTCCTGGTGTTGGTCGGCGCGGTGCTGCTGTTCGCGAGCACGCGCCCCGACATCTTCCGCGTCGAACGTTCGCTGCCGATCAAGGCCCCGCCGGAGCGCATCTTTGCGCTGCTCGACGACTTCCACCACTGGCCCGAGTGGTCGCCGTGGGAGGCGCTCGACCCGGACATGACGCGCACGCACAGCGGCAAGGCACGCGGCACCGGCGCCGTCTACGAATGGCAGGGCAACTCGAAGGTCGGCCACGGCCGCATGGAGATCACGCACAGCAGCGCGCCGTCGAAGCTCGGGTTCAAGCTCGACTTCCTGAGGCCCTTCGAAGCCCACAACACGGCCGAATTCACGCTGCAGCCGCAGGGCGACGCAACGCTGGTGCATTGGGCGATGTCCGGGCCGGCGCCGTTCATCTCGAAGCTTGTGGGGCTGGTCATCAGCATGGACCGGCTGGTCGGCAAGGATTTCGAGGTCGGCCTCGCGAACCTGAAGGCCGTGACCGAGAGCGGCTGACGCAACCAATGAAGCAATCGGCCGGGCCGGCGACACGAGGCTGATACGCCGGCTGCGCATGCTGGCGGCTCCCATCCGCTGGAGTCGTCATGAAAGCGCACCACCCCCTTCCCGGTCGCCTGATCGCCCGCACGCAGGGCGACGGCCCGGTCGTCCTGTGCCTGCATTCGTCGACCGGCACGCATGCGCAATGGAACGGCCTGGCCGATGCGCTGAGCGCGCGCTGGCAGGTGGTGGCGCCCGACCTGCACGGCCATGGCCGCAGCCCGGCCTGGCCGTCGGCGTCGCTGAACACGCTGCACGTCGATGCCAACGCGGTGAACCAGCTGGTGCAGCCGGCCTGGGGGCTGGTGCGGCGCGGCATCCACCTGGTCGGCCATTCGTATGGCGCGGCGGTGGCGATGCAGATCGCGCTGCGCAACCCGCAGTGGGTGCGTTCGCTGACGCTGTACGAGCCGGTCGCGGTCGGCATCATCCGCCGCATGGCGCCGCAGGACCCGTCGCTCGACGAGGTGCGCGCGATCGCCTCGCAGGTCGCCGCGCTGCTGCGGCAGGGCGACGTACTGGCCGCCGCGCGCGCCTTCACCGGCTACTGGGGCGGCAGTGCGGCCTGGGACGGCCTGAGCGAAGCGCGCCAGGCGGCGATCGCGTCGCGCATGCCGGTGGTACCGCATCACTTCGAGGCCTTGTTCTGCGCCACCTGGGGGCCGCAGGTGCTGGCGCGCCTGTCGATGCCGACGCTGCTGATCCAGGGCCAGCGCACGCGCGCGCCGGCGCAGCGCATCGCCGACCTGCTGGCCCAGGCGCTGCCGCAGATGCAGCGCTGCGAGCTGCCCGGGGCCGGGCACCTGGGACCGATGACGCATGGGACGACGGTGGTGCGCTGGATGGCGACGCACCTCGACCCGGTGGCCGCGTCGAGGCTCGACCTGCAGCCTGAAGCGGCCTGAGCCGGGCCGCTCCCCGGGGCCTTATGACAGGCTCGTCGGACGGCGGGTTGTCGTGACACACTCGCCGGCCATGGACACCTCGTTGAGCACGGCCGATGGCCTGAAGCTGCACCTCTCGCACCACCCGGCCGGCACGGCGGCGCACGGCGTCGTCGTGCTGGTGCACGGCCTGGGCGAGCACCTGGGCCGCTACGCCCACGTGATCGCGCACCTGAACCACTGGGGCTGGCACGTGCTGGCCTACGACCAGCGCGGCCATGGCCTCAGCGAAGGCCCGCACGGCGCGCTGCACACCCCGCACGACCTGCTGGACGACCTGGCGCGCGTCGTGGACGCCGCCCGCACCGCCCACCGCGGCCCGCTGGTGCTGCTCGGGCACAGCCTGGGCGGGCTGGTGGCCGCGCGCTTCGCCGGCGATGCAAGCGCACCGTGGTCGCGCCCGGTCGACGGCCTGGCGATGTCGTCGCCGGCGCTCGACCCCGGCATGAACGCCGCGCAGAAGCTGCTGCTGGCCGTGCTGGGCCCGCTCGCGCCGGGGCTGGCGGTGCACAACGGGCTGAAGCCGGCCTGGATCTCGCGCGACACGGCGGTGGTCGCCGCCTACGTCGCCGATCCGCTGGTGCACGACCGCGTCACGCCACGCATGGTGCGCTTCATCGTCGACGCCGGCCAGTGGGTGCGCCGGCACGCGGCCACCTGGACCGTGCCGACGCTGCTGCTCTACGCCGGCAGCGACCGCTGCGTCGCGCCCGCCGGCAGCCGCGCCTTCGCGGCCGAGGCGCCGAAGAAGCTCGTGACGGCGCACGAGTTCGGGCCGCTGTTCCACGAGATCTTCAACGAGCCCGAACAGATCGGCGTGTTCGCCGGGCTGCAGGCCGGGCTGGGCCGCTTCGCTTCGCCGCCGCATTGATTGTCTACACTCCCTGTTCCTCACAAGGGACATCCCGCCCAGGAGAACAGGCATGAACGCTCGCGACCCCAACCTCCCGCTGCAACCCGACGAGGCCACCGCCCTCGCCGCCTTCGCCAGCCGCACCTGGGACGAAGAGATCGTCCCCGCGCTGACCGACTACATCGCGATCCCGGCCAAGAGCCCGATGTTCGACGCCGATTGGCAGGAGAACGGCTACATCGAGCGCGTGATCCGCGACGCCGCCACCTGGGTCGAGAGCAAGAAGGTCGCCGGCCTGAAGCTGGAGGTGATCCGCCTCGAGGGCCGCACGCCGGTGATCTTCTTCGAGGTGCCGGCCACGAAAGCGGGAAGCACCGACACCATCTGCCTGTACGGCCACCTCGACAAGCAGCCCGAGTTCAACGGCTGGCGCAACGACCTCGGGCCGTGGACGCCGAAGTACGAGAACGGCCTGCTCTACGGCCGCGGCGGCGCCGACGACGGCTATGCGGTCTACGCATCGCTGACCGCCATCATGGCGCTCGACAAGCAGGGCATCCCGCGCCCGCGCTGCGTCGGCATCATCGAGAGCTGCGAGGAAAGCGGCTCGTTCGATCTGCCGGCCTACCTGGACGTGCTGCGCCCGCGCATGGGCAACGTGAGCCTGGTGGTGTGCCTGGACAGCGGCGCCGGCAACTACGACCAGCTGTGGCTGACGACCAGCCTGCGCGGCATGGTCAGCGGCGTGCTGAAGGTCGAGATCCTGACCGAAGGCGTGCACTCCGGCGATTCGAGCGGGCTGGTGCCGTCGAGCTTCCGCATCCTGCGCCAGGTGCTGGACCGGCTGGAAGACAGCAAGACCGGCCGGCTGCTGCCGGAGAGCTTCCACTGCGAGATCCCCGGCGACCGGCTGGCGCAGGCCAAGGCCACCGCGCAAATCCTCGGCGACGAGGTCTGGAAACGCTTTCCGTGGGCCTGCGGCGCCGACGGCGGCCCGTCGCTGCCGACCACCACCGACCCGACCGAGGCCTTGATCAACCGCACCTGGAAGCCCACGCTCAGCGTCACCGGCGCCGACGGCTTCCCCGAGCTGAAGAACGCCGGCAACGTGCTGCGCCCGTACACCGCGTTCAAGCTGAGCCTGCGCCTGCCGCCGCTGGTCGACGGAAACGAGGCGGCGGTGCGGCTGAAGACGCTGCTGGAGGACAACGCGCCCTACAACGCGAAGGTGACCTTCGGGGCCGATGGCCGCGCCGGCGCGCAGGGCGCCACCGGCTGGAACGCGCCCAGCCTGGCGCCGTGGCTGGAGGAGGCCCTGAACAGCGCGTCGCAGGCGCACTACGGCGCGCCCTGCGGCTACGTCGGCCAGGGCGGGACCATCCCGCTGATGAGCCTGCTGCAGCAGGGCTTCCCGAAGGCCCAGATGATGGTCTGCGGCGTGCTGGGGCCGAAGAGCAACGCGCACGGGCCGAACGAGTTCCTGCACGTTCCGTACGGCAAGAAGCTGACGGCGGCGGTGGCGCAGGTGATGGCGGCTTGTCCCTGAGACTGGCGGTGCCAGCGAACACGGCGGTCTCCAGCAAACCGTTCGGGCTGAGCCTGTCGAAGCCCTGGTGGCAGCGAACCGGGGCCTGCGGCTCGCGGGTGGTCGACGGGCTGTTCCTGGCCTGCATCCTGTTCGCCGGCACCGCCCTTGCCCAACCCCAAGGCATCGCCGCCCCCGCCCTGGATGCCCGCATCGCCGCGCTGGCGCCGCGCGTCATCGCCTGGCGCCGCGACATCCACCAGCACCCCGAACTGTCCGGCCAGGAAGTGCGCACCGCCCGGCTGGTGGCCGAGCACCTGCGCCGCCTGGGCCTGGAGGTGCAGGCCGGCGTCGGCGGCCTCGGCGTGGTCGGCCTGCTGCGCGGCGGGCTGCCCGGCGACAAGGTGGTGGCGCTGCGCGCCGACATGGACGCCTTGCCGCTGGCCGAGGCGACGAACCTGCCGTTCGCGTCGCAAGCCACAGGCCGCTTCCAGGGCCGCGACAGCGCGGTGATGCATGCCTGCGGCCACGATGGGCACACCGCCATCCTGATGGGTGTCGCCGAGCTGCTGGCCGGCCTGCGCGCGCAGATCCCGGGTACGGTCAAGTTCATCTTCCAGCCGGCCGAGGAAGGGCTGGCCGACCTGCCGGCGACCGCGGCCGACAGCTGGGGGGCGCGCGCGATGATCGAGGAAGGCGTGCTGCGCAAGCCGGCGGTGGACGCGGTGTTCGGGCTGCACATCTCGCCCAATCTCGCCTCCGGCATGCTGGGCTACCGCAGCGGGCCGATGCTGGCCGGCGCCGATTCGCTGCGCATCACGGTGCAGGGGCGCGGCACGCACGGCGGCGCGCCGTGGGCGGGGGTCGACCCGATCGTCGTGTCGGCGCAGATCATCACCGGCCTGCAGACCATCGTGAGCCGCCAGCTCAACATCAGCCACGAACCGGCCGTGCTGAGCATCTCGTCGATCCATGGCGGCAACCGCGAGAACGTGCTGCCCGACCTGGTCGAGATGCGCGGCACGCTGCGCAGCTTCGACGAGGACATGCGCGAGGACGCGAAGCGCCGCATCGTGACCACCGCCGGATCGATCGCCGCCGCGAGCGGGGCGCACGCGAGCGTCAGCTTCGGCCCCACCACCTATGCGGTCACCGACAACCCGGCGGCACTGACGGCGCGCATGCTGCCGTCGCTGCAGCGCGCGAGCGGCAACCGCGTGGTCGAGCTGCCGAAGATCAGCGCGTCGGAGGATTTCTCGGAATACCAGAAGCAGGTGCCGGGGCTGTTCTTCATCCTCGGCGCGACGCCGCCCGGCAAGACGCCGCAGAACGCGCCGCCGAACCATGCGCCGGATTTCGATTTCGACGAGGCGGCCTTGCCCTTGGGCGTGAAGGCGCTCGCGACGCTGGCGCTCGACTACCTCGTCAGCCCGTAGCCAGCAGCGCTGCGCCCAGCGCCTCGGCCACCTCGATCCCGTCGACACCGGCCGACATGATTCCGCCGGCATAGCCCGCGCCTTCGCCCGCCGGGTACAAGCCCTTGACATTCAGGCTCTGGAAATCCTTGCCGCGCGTGATGCGCAGCGGCGACGAGGTGCGCGTCTCGACGCCGGTCAGCACCGCATCCGGCATCGAGAAGCCCTTGATCTGCCGCTCGAAGGCCGGCAGCGCCTCGCGCAGCGCCTGGATCGCGTAGTCGGGCAGGCTCGGGTGCAGGTCGCCCAGCAGCACGCCCGGCTTGTACGACGGCAGCACGCTGCCGAATTCGGTGGAGCGCTGGCCCTTGACGAAGTCGCCGACCAGCTGCCCCGGCGCCTCGTAGCTGCTGCCGCCCAGCTCGTAGGCGCGCGACTCGAGCCGGCGCTGGAACGCGATGCCGTCGAGCGGATCGACCGGCCCGGCCGCGTTCGGGTCGGCCGCATAGTCCTTCGGCGCAATGCCGACCACGATGCCGGCGTTCGCGTTGCGCTCGTTGCGCGAGTACTGGCTCATGCCGTTGGTGACCACGCGCCCCACCTCGGAGGTGGCCGCGACCACCGTGCCGCCCGGGCACATGCAGAAGCTGTACACCGAGCGGCCGTTGGCCGCGTGGTGCACCAGCTTGTAGTCGGCCGCGCCGAGGATCGGGTTGCCGGCATTCGGCCCGAAGCGCGCACGGTCGATGAGGGACTGCGGGTGCTCGATGCGGAACCCCACCGAGAACGGCTTGGCCTCCATGTACACGCCGCGCCGGTGCAGCATCTCGAAGGTGTCGCGCGCGCTGTGGCCGAGCGCGAGCACCACGTGGTCGGCGCGCAGCTGTTCGCCGGACGCAAGGGTCACGCCGCGGACCTGCCCGCCCTCGATCAGCACGTCGGTGACGCGCTGCTCGAAGCGGATCTCGCCGCCGAGCGAGTCGATCTCGGCCCGCATCTTCTCGATCATGCTGACCAGCCGGAAGGTGCCGATGTGCGGCTTGCTGACGAACAGGATCTCCTCCGGCGCGCCGGCCTTGACGAACTCGGTCAGCACCTTGCGCGTCAGGTGGCGCGGGTCGCTGATCTGGCTCCACAGCTTGCCGTCGGAGAAGGTGCCGGCTCCGCCCTCGCCGAACTGCACGTTCGACTCCGGGTTCAGCACCTTCTGGCGCCACAGGCCCCAGGTGTCCTTGGTGCGCTGGCGCACCTCCTTGCCGCGCTCCAGCACGATCGGGCGCAGCCCCATCTGCGCCAGGATCAGCGCGGCGAACAGGCCGCAGGGCCCGAAGCCGACCACCAGCGGGCGCAGGCGCTGCGCCGCGTGGAAATCGGCCGGCGCGTGGCCGATGAACTTGTACGCGGTGTCGGGCGACGGCTTGACGTGCGGGTCGGCCGCGAAGCGCTGCAGCACCGCGGCCTCGCCGGCCGCATCGGCGAGTTCGCAGTCGAGGGTGTAGATCAGCACGATGGCCGATTTCTTGCGCGCGTCGTAGCTGCGCTTGAAGACGGTGAAGCCCTTCAGCGCGCCCTCGGCCAGCCCGAGGCGCTGCAGCACGGCCGGGCGCAGGGCGTCGGCGGCATGGTCCAGCGGCAGGCGCAGTTCGGTGATTCGCAACATGGGCGCTATTGTCCCGCGGGCTCGGGCTGCTGGGCCGAGCGCAGCTCGTCCACGGGCGCGTCGTCGATCACGGCCTCGTCGGCCTCGCCCGGGTCCGCGGGAAGCGGCTGGTCGTGCGGCAGGAACCCGCCCGACTGGTGCTTCCACAGCATCGCGTAGTGGCCGTCCAGCCGCAGCAGCTCGTCGTGCGTGCCCTGCTCGACGATGCGGCCCTCGTCGAGCACGATCAGGCGGTCCATGCGCGCGATGGTCGACAGCCGGTGCGCGATCGCGATCACCGTCTTGCCTTCCATCAGGTTCAGCAACTGGTCCTGGATCGCGAGCTCGACCTCGCTGTCGAGGGCCGACGTGGCCTCGTCCAGCACCAGGATGGGTGCGTCCTTCAGCACCACGCGCGCGATCGCGATGCGCTGGCGCTGGCCGCCGCTGAGCTTGACGCCGCGCTCGCCCACGTGCGCGTCGTAGCCGGTGCGGCCGGTCCAGTCCTGCAGCTCGAGGATGAAGCCGTGTGCCTGCGCCTTGCGCGCCGCCGCCTCGACCTGCTGCGCCGTCGCGCCCGGCCGGCCATAGGCGATGTTGGACGCGATCGAGCGGTGCAGCAGCGAGGTGTCCTGCGTCACGAGGCCGATCGCCGCGCGCAGGCTTTCCTGCGTCACCTGCCCGATGTCCTGCCCGTCGATGCGGATGCTGCCCTGCTCGACCTCGTGGAAGCGCAGCAGCAGGTTCACGAGCGTCGACTTGCCGGCGCCCGAGCGGCCGACCACGCCGACGCGCTCGCCCGGCTTCACCGCCAGGTTCAGGTCGTCGAGCACGCGCTTGCCGTCGCTGCGGCCGTAGGTGAACGTGAGGTGCTCGAAGCGGATCTCGCCCCGCGGCACCACCAGCTCGCGCGCACCGGGCTGGTCGACCAGCGTGTGCGGCACGGCGATGGTCTCCATGCCTTCCTGCACGACGCCGACGTTCTCGAAGATGCCGGTCACCTCCCAGCTGACCCAGCCGGCGACGCTGGCGATCTGCCAGGCCAGCGGCAAGGCCGTGGCCACCAGGCCGGCGGCGATCTGCCCATGGGCCCACAGCAGCACGCCGATGGTGGCAGTGCTGACCAGGAACAGCGCGTTCATGATCGACAGCGTGGCCATGAACTGCGTCGTCAGCCTCATGTGGGCGGCGATCGCGAGCGTGTGCTCGTCGAGCGTCTCGCGCACGTAGGCATCCTCGTCGCGCGCGCGGGCGAACAGCTTGACGGTCAGGATGTTGGTGTAGCTGTCGACCACCCGGCCCATCACCGCCGAGCGCAGCTCGGAACTGGCGCGCGCCAGGTCGCGCATGCGCGGCACGAAGTGGCGCAGGAAGACGACGTAGCCCGCGAACCAGAACACGGTCGGCAGCGCGAGGCGCCAGTCGGCGCTGGCCATCAGCGCGAGCGCGGTGAGGCCGTAGATGACGATGTACCAGATGGCGCGGATCGAGCTGACGACGCTCTCGCGCAGCGCATTGCTGGTCTGCATCACGCGGTTGGCGATGCGGCCGGCGAAATCGTTCTGGAAGAACGGCCAGCTCTGGCGCACCACGTGCCAGTGGCTCTGCCAGCGGATCAGGCTGGTGACGCCGGGGATCACGGCGACGTTGCGCACCGTGGCGTCGAGGATCATCGCGAGCGGCCGGCCGAACAGCACCAGCGCGGCCATGCCCAGCAGCACCGGCGCCGCGGCGCTGAACGCGGCGGCGCGATCGGCCGCCTGCATCAGCGTGACCAGCTTGCCGATGAACACCGGCACCAGCGTGTCGATCAGCGCCACGCACAGGCCGGTGGCGAACATCGCGGCGTACAGCGGCTTCGTCTGGCGGATGAAGTGCCAGTAGAACGCCAGCAGGCCGGCGGGCGGCTCGCCGTGCGGCACGGCGGTCGGGCGGATGCGTTGCAGGAAGAAGGCTGACAGCATGGCGGCGCCAAACGCAAGGCGGCGCAGGCTTGTGGCGTGCGCCGCGTGGGAGGTGGGGGGATGCCGCATTGTCGCCGCAATGGCCCACGAAAAAGCCGCCCGGAGGCGGCTTCTCGTATCCCACAACCGATGCGCGTTCAGCGCATGCCGGCGATCAGTAGCCGGTCGACACGGCGCCGTAGCTGGCGTCGGTCTTGTGCGACTTGGCGGCTTCGATCGCTTCCGCACGCACTTCGGCGCGGGTGCGGGTGCTGGCGGTCGTCACCGGCGCGGTGTAGCCGTAGCTTTCCGAGTTCGGGACCAGCGTGCCGTCGGCACGGGCGCGGGCCAGTTCGGCACGCACGTCAGCGCGGCTCTTGCCGTTGTCGGCCACAGCGGCCTTGGCTTGGGGCAGCGTGACCGCCGCGTTGTTGTAGCCGTAGCTTTCCGAATTCGGCAGCAGCTCGCCGGAAGCCCGGGCACGGGCCAGTTCGGCACGCACTTGTTCGCGGGTGAGGCCGCCATTGTCGGCAGCGAAAGCGGTGACGGAAGCGCCGGCCAGGGCCAGGGCAACGGTGGCGACAGCGGCAAGGTTCTTGGTGCTCATGATGAATTCCTTCAGTTCAAAACAGGTTGTTGACGTTTCCAGGCAGGGCGGCTTCGGGGTTCGTGTTTCAGCCGTCTTGTCCAGCCTCGGTGAGTCACTGTTGCGTTGGGCTCATCGATGGGGTGAACTGTAGACATTGCGCTTGAATCAATAAACGGCACGTGCTTCAATGCCGCATTGTCAAAACAGAAACAATGAGGGCGAAAGAATGGATCGTCTGCATTCCATGCGGGTGTTTTCCCGGGTGATCGAGGAGGGCAGCTTCGCGTCGGCGGCGCGGCGGCTCAACCTCTCGCCGGCGGTGGTCACGCGGCTGGTGGCCGACCTCGAAGAGCACCTGGGCGCCCGCTTGATCAACCGCACGACGCGGCGCCTCGCGCTCACCGACACCGGCGAGCTGTACCTCGAGCGCGTGCAGCAGATCCTGACCGAGGTCGAAGAGGCCGAGGCGCTGGCCAGCGCGGCGACGTCGGAACCGCGCGGCCACCTGCGCGTGCTGGCGCCGCCGGCCTTCGCGGTGCACCAGATCGCCAAGCACCTGCCGAAATTCCGCACGCTGTTCCCGAAGGTGACGATCGAGCTGTCGTGCCCGGGGCCGGTGGAGGCGGTGGACGAGAACTTCGACATCAGCATCCTGTCGGTCGGCGAGCGACCGCTGGATGGCGATTTCGTCGCGCGGCGCCTGGCGCGCTCCGAAGTCATCACCTGCGCCTCGCCCGAGTACCTGAACCGCCGCGGGCGCCCGGTGCACCCGTCGGAGCTGGCGGGTCACGAGGCGATGGTGCCGACCTTCCTGCGCGAGCTGACCTTCCACGAAGGCGTGTGGGGCGACGACGAGCCGGCCGGCGAGTCGTACACGCTGACACCGGGCCGCCCGGCGCTGGGCACGACGCACATCGACACGATGTACGCGGCGGCGCTGGCCGGCATGGGCATCGCGGGGCTGCCGTCGTTCGTGGTCGAGGACGCGCTGATGGAGCATGCGCTCGAGCGCGTGTTGCCGCGCTGGCACCTGCTGACGACGACGATCTACGCGGCCATGCCGACGCGCAAGCACGTGCCGGCGCGCACGCGGGCGTTCATCGACTTCCTGCTGGAAACCTTCGGAGGTGGGGATACCGATCCGTGGCTCGCGGCGGCGGGGTGCCAGACGCGCTGAGGGTCAGCGGAAGACGTCCTGGCGCGTCTCGCCGACCAGCCGCTCCAGCAGGCGCGCCAGCGCGCCCAGCCCGTTGTAGCGGCTCGCGGTGCGGTGCGCATAGCGCCACACCAGCGGCAGGTTCTTCAGGTAGCCGTCCTTGCCGTCGCGGTGGTACAGCCGCGCGAAGATGCCGAGGATCTTCAGGTGGCGCTGCAGGCCCATCCATTCGAGGTCGCGCCAGAACTCGCCGAAGTCGTCGTGCACCGGCAGGCCGGCCTTGCGCGCGCGCTCCCAGTAGCGCACCGCGTGGTCGATCTGCACGTCCTCTTCCAGCTCGATGTAGGCGTCGCGCAGCAGGCTGGCCATGTCGTAGGTGATCGGGCCCCACACGGCGTCCTGGAAGTCGAGGATGCCGGGGTTGGTCGCGGCGCCCGCGGCCGGGCACACCATCAGGTTGCGCGAGTGGTAGTCGCGGTGCACCAGCACCATCGGCTGCGCCAGGTTGTTGCGCACGATGCGCTCGAAGCAATCGGCCAGCTGCACCTGCTCGTCGGCCGTCAGCACCTGGCCGGCGTGCTGCACGTACCAGTCGGGGAACAGCTGCATCTCGCGCAGCAGCAGCGCGCGGTCATAGGCCGGCACGCGCGAGGCCGCCTCGATGCCCTGCAGCCGCACCAGCGCATGGGTGGCATCCTGGTACAGCGCCTGCGCCGTGTCCTGGTTCAGCTGCGACAGGTAGGTGTGGTCGCCCAGGTCGGACAGCAGCATGAAGCCGTCCTGCACCTCCCAGTCGAGCACCTCGGGCGCGTTCAGCCCGGCGGCGCGCAGCAGCGCGGCGACCTTGACGAAGGGCTGGCAGTCTTCCTTGTCGGGCGGCGCGTCCATCACGATGCGCGTGCCGGCCTCGGTGTCGACCCGCAGGTAGCGGCGGAAGCTCGCATCGTTGCTGGCCGGGCGGGCCCCGCTCGCGTGGATGCCGCGACGCACCAATTGCTGCAGCCAGCGGTCGAAGGCGACGCGACGAGCTTCGTCGGGCCAGGAAACCGCAGGGGCTGGCGAGTCGGGTGGCAAGGACATGGGGTGGCGGATGGTACAGCTCGTGGATAATCGATTCTACAAATCGCCCTGGGCGCGCCGCCTGTCACCCGTGCCGGGTGCCGTGGCGCCGAGACACTTCCTCCGCCTGCCCTCGCTCTCTTTTGTTGCTGCCGCCGTTCCGACTTCGCCTTTCAGTTCACGCGATCCGCCTCGGCCTGCTGGCCTCGGTCGCGGGCTGGGCGTCGACCGGGTGGAGCCAGATGCCGGCCGCGCCTGCTCCTGCGGCTTCTGCGGCGTCCTCGGCCGCATCCGCCCCGGGCCGCACCGCGTCGGCACCGGCCGCCGCCGAGCCCGTCGTCCTCGAGGCCGACGAGGTGCGCGCCCGCCCCGACCAGGACATGGTCGCCGAGGGCAACGCCCAGTTCAGCCGCGGCACGATGCGCATCAGCGCCGACCGCATGAGCTACGAGCAGGCGAACGACCTGGCCCATGCCACCGGCAAGGTGCGGGTGACCCGCGACGGCAATACCTATACCGGGCCGGAACTGCAGCTGAAGGTCGAGCGCTTCGAGGGCTACTTCCTGCGGCCGACCTATTTCTTCTCGCGCACGCAGGCCGGCGGCAGCGCCGAGCGCATCGACTTCATCGGCGAGCAGCTGACGGTGGCGACCGGTGCCACCTACACCAGCTGCCTGGTCGACGGCAGCGACGGCAGCACGCCCGACTGGATCCTGTCGGCCGACCGCGTCAAGCTCGACTTCGCGAACAACGAAGGCATCGCGCAAGGCGCGGTGCTGCGCTTCTACGGCGTGCCCATCCTCGGCGCGCCGGTGCTGAGCTTTCCGCTCAGCGACGAGCGCAAGTCCGGCTGGCTGCCGCCGAGCATCGACCTCGACAACAAGAGCGGCCTGCAGGTGTCGGTGCCGTACTACTGGAACATCGCGCCGAACCGCGACGCGACGCTGACGCCGGCCATCATCTCGAAGCGCGGCGCCGGCCTGGACACCGAGTTCCGCTACCTCGAACCCGGCCACGAGGGCCGGCTCGACCTGAACCTGCTGCCGAACGACCGACTGGCCGGCATCACGCGCAGCGCGCTGAACATCGAGCAGGAAGGCCTGGTGTTCGGCAACACGCGCTACCGCACGAACCTGATGCGCGTCAGCGACGACGACTACTGGAAAGACCTGCCACGCGGCATCAACAGCCTGACGCCACGCCTGCTGCTGGGCGATGCCCAGGTGGCGAGCGACTTCGCCGACTGGACCACCTACGCGCGCGTCGAGCGCTGGCAGGTGCTGCAGGACCCGGCGAGCCCGCTGCCGGCACCGTACGACCGGCTGCCGCAGCTCGGCGTGCGCACCTGGCAGCAGCTGCGCGGCGGGCTTGAACTCGGCGTCGAGGCCGAGGTCAACCGCTTCGTGAACCCCGATGGCCACCTGCCGGAACTGAACCCGGACGGCACGCCGGCGACGCCGCGGCCGCTGGGCTCGCGCCTGCACGCACAGGGCTCGCTGGCCTGGCCTTTCGGCACGCCCGGCTGGACGCTGACGCCCAAGGTGCTGCTGAATGCCGCGAGCTACCGGCTCGACCAGCCGCTGCCCGACGGCCGCACCCAGTACAGCCACGTGATCCCGACCTTCAGCCTGGACAGCGCCTGGGTGCTGGAGCGCGACACCACGCTGTTCGGCAAGTCGGTGCGCCAGACGATGGAGCCGCGCCTCTTCTACGTCAACACGCCGTACCGCGAGCAGAACGGCCTGCCGAACTTCGATTCGGCCGAGAAGGACTTCAACTTCGACTCGATCTACACCGAGAACGGCTTCTCGGGTGCCGACCGCGTGTCGGATGCGCACCAGCTGACGGCCGGCGTCACGACGCGGGTGATCGACGCGGGCGACGGCTCCGAAACGCTGCGCCTGGGCGTGGCCCAGCGCTTCCTGTTCCAGGACCAGCGCATCACGCCGGACGAGCAGCCGATCACGCAGAGCGTGTCCGACCTGCTGCTGACCGGCTCGTCGAGCATGCTGAAGCACTGGAAGCTCGACGCCGCGCTGCAGTACAGCCCCGAGACGCACCAGACGGTGCGCTCGATCGTCGGCGTGCGCTACTCGCCGGGGCCCTATCGCACGATCAACACCAACTACCGCCTCAAGCGCGGCGAGAGCGAGCAGTTCGAGGTGGGCTGGCAGTGGCCGCTGTACGGCCGCCCCGGGCAAAGCAGCGACCGCGGCGGGCGCTGCACCGGCGCGTGGTACACCGTCGGGCGCATCAACTACAGCATGAAGGACAGCCGGATCACCGACTCGGTGGTCGGCTTCGAATACGACGCCGGCTGCTGGATCGGCCGCGTCGTCGCCAAGCGGCTGTCGACCAGCCAGCAGGACGCGACCACGACGCTCGGCTTCGAGCTCGAGCTGGTCGGCCTGTCGCGCCTCGGGACAAACCCCCTGAAGGTCTTGAAGGACAATATCCCCGGCTACCGCCTGCTGCGCGACGATCCTGCCGCGACCGCTGCGAGCCCCACGACACCATGATTGCATTCCAACGCCTTGCTTCCCGCGCGCTGATGTCGCTGCTGTCCGCGACCCTTGCGTCGGCGGCCGTGCAGGCCCAGACGCCCACCCCGCCGGCCACCCAGCGCCCGCGCACCGCCGACTACATCGTCGCCATCGTCAACCAGGAACTCGTCACCGCCGGCGAGGTGCAGCAGCGCATCGACCGCCTGCGCGAGGACGCGGCGCGCAGCAACGCCAAGCTGCCGCCCGAGGACGACCTGCGCCGCCAGGTGGTGGACGCGCTGATCGACGAGCGCGTGCAGATCACCAACGCGCGCGACGTCGGCCAGAAGATCGACGACGTCGAGCTGGAACGTGCCGTCGCCAACGTCGCGGCGCAGAACCAGCTGACGCCGGCGCAGCTGCGCGAGCGGCTGAAGAAGGAAGGCATCGACTACACGCGCTTTCGCAACAACGTGCGCGACCAGCTGATGGTCGAGCGCCTGCGCGAACGCGAGGTGCAGGGCCGCATCAAGATCACCGACGCCGAGATCGACGCGGTGCTCGACAAGCAGCGCGCCGCGGCCGGCAGCGCCACCGAGTACAACATCGCGCAGATCCTGGTCACCGTGCCCGAGAACGCGAGCGAGGCCCTGGTCGCCGAGCGCCGCACCCGTGCCGAGGCGGCCCTGAACCGGGTGCGCAGCAGCGCCCCGTTCGACGTGGTGGCGCGCGAGATCTCCGAGGACGGCAACAAGGCCAAGGGCGGCGAGATCGGCATGCGCCCGGCCGACCGCCTGCCCGACGTGTTCGTCGAGGCGGTGCGCGGGCTGAAGCCGGGCGAGGTGGCCCCCACGCTGCTGCGCAGCGGTGCCGGCTTCCACGTGATGAAGCTGATCGACAAGCGCGAAGGCGGCGCCTTCTCGGTGACGCAGACGCGTGCGCGCCACATCCTGCTGCGCGTGTCGCCGCAGCTGTCGCAGGACGCCGCGGTGCGGCGGCTGCAGGAGATGAAGCGCCAGATCCAGAGCGGCTCGCGCAACTTCGACCAGCTGGCGCGCGACAACTCCGAGGACGGCAGCGCGGCGCAGGGTGGTGACCTGGGCTGGGCCTCGCCGGGCAGCTTCGTGCCCGAGTTCGAGGAGGCCATGAACGCGCTGCCGCTGAACGGGCTGTCCGAGCCGGTGGTGTCGCGCTTCGGCGTGCACCTGATCCAGGTGGTCGATCGCCGCCGCATGTCGCTCGACGCGAAGCAGCAGCGCGAGCAGGCCCGCAACATCCTGCGCGAACAGAAGTTCGACGAGGCCTACAGCGAGTGGTCGCGCGACCTGCGGGCCCGGGCCTACATCGAGATGCGCGAGGCGCCGCAGTAAGCGCGGTCCCGTGAAGCACATCCCGCGCAAGCGCTTCGGGCAGCATTTCCTGTCCGATGACGCGGTCATCGGCGCCATCGTCGATGCCATCGACCCGCGACCCGGCGAGACGCTGGTCGAGATCGGGCCCGGCCTGGGCGCGATGACCGACCCGCTGGTCGAACGCAGCGGGCACCTGACCGTCGTCGAACTCGACCGCGACCTGGCGGCCCGGCTGCGCAAACGCAGCGAGCTGACGGTCGTCGAATCGGACGTGCTGAAGGTCGACTTCCTCGCGCTGGCCGCGCAGGCCGGCCGCAAGCTGCGTGTCGTCGGCAACCTGCCCTACAACATCTCGACGCCGATCCTGTTCCACCTGCTCGACGCGGTCGAGCAGGTGCAGGACCAGCACTTCATGTTGCAGAAGGAAGTGGTCGAGCGCATGGCCGCCGCGCCCGGCAGCAAGGACTACGGCCGCCTGACGGTGATGCTGCAGTGGCGCTACGACATCGAATCGGTGCTCGACGTGCCGCCCGAGGCCTTCGACCCGCCGCCGCGCGTCGACTCGGCCGTGGTGCGCATGCAGCCGCTGCCGGATGCCGCCGGCGTGCCGCAGTCATTGCTGGGCGAGCTGGTGACGGTGGCGTTCTCGCAGCGCCGCAAGCTGCTGCGCCACACGCTGGGCCGCTGGCTCGACGAGCGCGGCTTCGGCGGCAGCTTCGACGTGCAGCGCCGCGCCGAGGAAGTACCGGTGGCGGACTACCTGGCGCTGGTGCAGGCGGTTCAGAAGCGGTAGCGCAACGACAGCGTCGCCATGTTGGCGCCGCGTGTCTCGTCGAACCAGTACTGCACCTTCGATTCGAAGGATTCGTACTCGAACAGGACGGACGTGTGCGGCTGCAGGTACCACTCGACGCCGATCCCCACGGTCGGCTCGGTGCCCTCTTCGTCCCGGTCGCCGTTGTTGATGCCGAGGAACGTGTCGTTGCGGGCCGTGCGCCGGTAGTAGGCCCCCAGACGCCCGAGCAGTGCGACGCGGTCGCCGAGGTGGATGGCGCCGACCAGCGCGATGGCCGGGCCGGTTTTCCAGTCGGAGCCGAGCGACACGGCGCCGGCCTCGAGCCGCAGCGAGCGCCGGAACTGGTAGCCGAGCATCAGCTTGCCGCCGTGCCCCGTCAGGGTCTCGTGCCCGTCGGGCCCGGACTGCTCTTTCAGCACGTGGTATCGGCTGACGCCGGGGCCGCCGGACACGTACCAGCCGGATTGCGGATCGGCCGCCGAAAGCGGCTGGACCGCCAAGGGACTGTCCTGTGCCGCCGCCGCAGCGGCCATCCCGAGGGCCGTTGCCGCCGCAAGACACGCGCGTGCGCCCAGACCGAATGCCATGGTTCCTCCCTGTCGTTGTGTGGCGCGCATTGTGCCGACTGTGACGCAAAAGAAAAGGCCCGCCGAAGCGGGCCTTGACAGGGGTTCGTCGATCAGGCGGCGTTCAGCCACATCGAGGTGTCGAACGCACTGCTCATCATCGGCATGTTCATTCCGAAGTTCGCGTTGGCTGCACTCTTCGCCGCCGGCTTGGCGGGCTTGCTGTCAGCTGCAATCTGGGCCGTTTCCGTCGCCCGCTCCCATGACCCTTGTTCCTGGGAGCGGGCTACTGAAAAGAATAGAAGCACCTGAATGGGATTTTTCGCTCCGCCCAGAAATCGGCCGCATCGCGGAAGACATCGAGCAATTGCTCGCGGGCCTCGCGGTCGAAGCGCGGGTTGTCGGGCAGTTGCTCCAGCACGACGACGAAGCCGGGCTGGGCGCCGGATTTGTGAACCAGATCGGTCATGCAGTCGTACAGCGCATCCAGGTTCTTGCCGAAGTGCGACGGGAACAGGAAGGACTCGGCAATGCTGTCCAGCACGTCCTGCTTGGACTGGGCGTTGGTCAGGTTGGCATAGAGGAAATGCTGGCCGACCGACTGCGCGGCCTCCTGCAGATCCTCGACACGGTAGGCGCGTATCGACTGGACGATGTTTGGACGGACGGTCTGCAAGAGCATGGTCTCGTTCCTCCTTGGTTCAAAAGAATCCATCAACTGGCGCTCACTGCACGATGCGGCGGAAGCTCGCGTAGTGGTCGTCGGTGTAGTAGCACGTCTGTGGCGTCGTGATCTGGTAGCCGCCGCACACGATGCGCTTTGCAGCGCGGTTTCTTGCTCCCGGGGTTGTCACGGTGTATTCGCGGTAATAGCCCCGGCGCTGTGCCGGGAGCTGGCGTTCGCGGTTGCCGAACACGCTGCCATCCTTGGGATACGGAAACGGTCCCCCCGAGCGGATCAGCCGATCGGTGGCCTGGGCTTCCGGCGGCAAGGCCGTCAGCGCCACCGTGGCCATCTCCGGAGCCGGCGGTTTCGCGGCCGCCGGAACACCGGTGACCACCAGGCCTGCCAGCACTGCAGATGCCACGGCGGGCACCAGCACACGGCTCACGAACTGGCTTCCAGAACCGGCCAGCAAACCGGAGAGAGACACGGGTTATCCCTGAATTCGGAAACCGAGATGGTACCGAATCGGTCCGCAAAGCTCAAGCCGTTGCCTCAATTTGGGGCAAGGGACAGATGAACTTAGTGTTTACTCACACTCGCAGAGCGAGTTGAAAAACAAAGGGCCTCCGCGACTGACCTGGCGACAGACCGGCGGATCGGCTTGGTGACAGGGCTGTCACATGTCCGTGCGGGGCCCCCGGACATTTCCGGCGCACGCACCAAGATGTGCTTGGCGCGCGCGTCGGCCCGGCGCTGTCAGATCAGCGCGCGGCGTTCGCGTCGGCGACCGTCAGGGCGGTCATGTTGACGATGCGGCGCACCGTTGCCGACGGGGTCAGGATGTGCACCGGCTTGGCCGCGCCCAGCAGCACCGGGCCGATCGCGATGCCGCCGCCGGCCGCCGTCTTCAGCAGGTTGTAGCTGATGTTGGCGGCGTCGATGTTCGGCAGCACCAGCAGGTTGGCTTCGCCGGACAGCGTGCTCATCGGCATCAGTTCGGCGCGGTAGCCGGCGTCGAGCGCGGCGTCGCCGTGCATCTCGCCGTCGACCTCGAGCCACGGTGCCTGCTCATGCAGCAGCGCCAGCGCCTCGCGCATCTTGATCGCCGACGGCTGGTTGCTGGAGCCGAAGTTGCTGTGCGACAGCAGCGCCGCCTTCGGGCGCAGGCCGAAGCGCTTGAGCTCCTCGGCCGCCATCACGGTGATCTCGGCCAGCTGCTCCGCGGTCGGGTCGTAGTTGACGTGCGTGTCGACCAGCATCACCTGCCGGTTCGGCAGGATCAGCCCGTTCATGCACGCATAGGTCTTGCTGCCCTTGCGCAGCCCGATCACCTGGTCGATGTACTGCAGGTGCATCGCGGTGTTGCCCCAGGTGCCGCACAGCATGCCGTCGACCTCGCCCTTGTGCAGCAGCATCGCGCCGATCAGCGTCAGCCGGCGACGCATCTCGATCTTCGCCAGCTGCGCGGTGACGCCCTTGCGCGCCATCATGCGGTGGTAGGTCTGCCAGTAGTCGCGGTAGCGCTCGTCGTGCTCGGTGTTGACGAGGTCGTAGTCGGTGCCGGCCTTCAGGCGCAGGCCGAACTTCTCGATGCGCTGCGCGATGACCTCGGGCCGGCCGATCAGCGTCGGGCGCGCCAGGTTCTCGTCGACCACCACCTGCACCGCGCGCAGCACGCGTTCTTCCTCGCCCTCGGCGAAGGCGACGCGCTTGTGCTGCGCGCACTTGGCCAGCGTGAAGATCGGCTTCATCGTCGTGCCGGAGGCATAGACGAAGCTCTGCAGCTTCTCGCGGTAGGCGTCCATGTCCTTGATCGGGCGCGTGGCGACGCCGGAATCGACCGCCGCCTGCGCGACGGCCGGCGCGATCTTCATCATCAGCCGCGGGTCGAACGGCTTCGGGATCAGGTACTCGGGGCCGAAGCTCAGGTTGGCACCGGCATAGGCGGCCGCCACCACCTCGCTCTGCTCGGCCTGCGCCAGCTCGGCGATCGCGTGCACCGCGGCGATCTCCATCTCCATCGTGATGGTGGTCGCGCCGCTGTCGAGCGCGCCGCGGAAGATGTACGGGAAGCACAGGACGTTGTTGACCTGGTTCGGGTAGTCGGTGCGGCCGGTCGCGATGATCGCGTCGGAGCGCACTTCCTTCACGTCTTCCGGCAGGATCTCCGGCGTCGGGTTGGCCAGCGCGAGGATGATGGGCTTGTCGCGCATCGTCGCGACCATGTCCTTCTTCAGCACCCCGCCGGCCGACAGGCCGAGGAAGATGTCGGCGCCGTCCATCACCTGCGCCAGCGTGCGGTGCGTGGTCTTCTGCGCGAACTGGATCTTGTCCTCGTCCATCAGCTCGGTGCGGCCCTCGTAGACGACGCCGGCCAGGTCGGTGACCCAGATGTTCTCGCGCGGCAGGCCCAGCTTGACCAGCAGGCCCAGGCAGGCCAGCGCGGCCGCGCCGGCGCCCGAGGTGACGAGCTTGACCTTCGCGATGTCCTTGCCGACCACCTTCAGCGCATTCAGCACCGCGGCGCCGACGGTGATGGCCGTGCCGTGCTGGTCGTCGTGGAACACCGGGATCTTCATCCGGTCGCGCAGCGCGCGCTCGACGTAGAAGCAATCGGGGGCCTTGATGTCCTCGAGGTTGATGCCGCCGAAGGTGGGCTCGAGCGCGGCGATGATGTCAACCAGCTTGTCGAGGTTCTTCTCGTTCAGCTCGATGTCGAACACGTCGATGCCGGCGAACTTCTTGAACAGCACGCCCTTGCCTTCCATCACCGGCTTGGCGGCCAGCGGGCCGATGTCGCCCAGGCCCAGCACCGCGGTGCCGTTGGTGACGACCGCGACCAGGTTGCCGCGTGCGGTGTAGCGGAAGGCGTTGGCCGGGTCGGCGACGATCTCCTCGCAGGCCGCGGCGACGCCGGGTGAATAGGCGAGAGCCAGGTCGCGCTGGTTGATCAGCTGCTTGGTCGGCGCGATCGCGATCTTGCCGGGGACCGGGAACTCGTGGTACTCGAGAGCCGCTTGACGCAGTTCCGCGTGCTTGTTGTCTGATTGGGCCATGGCAGGGTCTCTTGACTCTCGAAGGGGAAATGATTGTAGGAGCGCCCGGCAGTGTTGCCCAAGCCTGCCTGTCCACTCATGCGCGAAACTGCGTATCTGTTTGACCCGGCCGTTCGCAATACTGCGGGGGCTACCTGTCGTTGCCGATGGCCGTGCCTTCCCCTGCCCCCACCCCTGCTGCCGCCGACGTGCCGCCGCGCCGCTGGCGCCGGGCCCTGCCGTGGGTCGCGCTGGTCGCGCTGCTGCTGGTCGCGCAGTCGCTGCTGGTGTGGCTGACGCTCGGCTACGAGAGCAGCCGCGCCCAGGAGCAGGTCGAGGCCACCGCCGCGGCGACCGCCGGCGACCTCAAGCAGGCGCTGGGCCGCGACCTGCAGAGCCTGCAGGCGCTGCTGTGGAACGACCCGTCGCTGCCGCAATGGCGCGTCGATGCGGCCGACCTGCTGCGCGCCCACCGCGAGCTGCTGCGCATCGAGCGGCGCAACCTGCAGCTGGACATCACCGAGAGCGTCGACTCCCCGCTGCACGGCTCGGCCTTCACGCAGATCCGCCGCGACGACATCGACCTCGAGACCGAACTCGCCTGCACCACCGCGCGCCGCCAGGGCAGCCCGGCCTACTCGCGCAGCTACTTCGTGCCGCTGCCCGGCGGGCTCGGCATGGAGGTGATGGACGTGTGCATCCCGATTCCCGGCAGCGGCCAGGAGCTGGGCTTCATGGCCGGCACCTTCGCGCTGAGCCGGCTGCTGGAAGAGACGGTGACGAACGAGGTGCAGCGCGGGCACGAACTGTCCTTCGTCGAAGGCGACGGCACGCGGCTCGCGCGCGTCGGGCTGCCGCGCGGGGCCGGCGTGTTCGTCGCCGAGCGGCTGGTCGACCTGCCGGGCTTGAGCCTGCAACTGCGCGTCGACAGCAGCGCCGGCCGGCCGCGCCTGATCCCCAACCTCAGCACCGCGCTCGTGATGGGGCTGTCGCTCGCGCTCGGCGGCGTCGTGCTGCTGCTGGTGCGCGACGTGCGTCGGCGCGCCGGGGCCGAGTCGGCGCTGGCCGAGGCGCTGCGCTTTCGCAAGGCGATGGAGGATTCTCTGGTCACCGGCCTGCGCGCGCGCGACCTGCAGGGCCGCATCACCTACGTGAACCCGGCCTTCTGCGAGATGGTGGGCTTCGGTGCCGCCGAGCTGGTGGGCCAGACGACGCCGCCTTACTGGCCGCCCGAGCTGACCTCGGAATACACCAAGCGCCAGCAGGTGCGCCTGGCCGGCACGGTGCCGCCGCGCGAGGGCTACGAGACGGTGTTCATGCGCCGCGACGGCGAGCGCTTCGCGGTGATGATCTTCGAAGCCCCGCTGGTCGACGGTGCCGGCCGCCACACCGGCTGGATGAGTGCTGCGCTCGACGTCAGCGCGCAGCGCAAGATCGAGGAGGTCTCGCGCCAGCAGCAGGAGCGCCTGCAGGCGAGCGCGCGGCTGGCCACCGTCGGCGAGATGGCCTCGCTGCTGAGCCACGAGCTGAACCAGCCGCTGGCCGCGATCGCGAGCTATGCGGCCGGCTCGCTGAACCTGATCGGCGATGCGCAGGCCGACGGAACCGACGGCAGCGACACGCTGCCGCTGCTGCGCCAGGCCGCGCAGCGCATCGCCGAGCAGGCCGAGCGCGCCGGCCGCGTGATCAAGAGCGTGCACGACTTCGTGCGCCGGCGCGAGCAGGCGCGCGAGCCGGTGCGCGCCGACGTGCTGATCGAAGCGGTGCTGCCGCTGGTGCGGCTGCAGGCGCGCAAGAGCGGCACGCGCATCGAGCTCGACCTGCCGCGCCCGATGCCGCGCGTGGTGTGCGACCGCACGATGCTCGAGCAGGTGCTGCTGAACCTGACGCGCAATGGCATCCAGGCGATGGAATCGCACACGCCGGCGGCGGATCGCGAGCTGCTGATCCGGGTGCGGCCGGTGGATGCGCGCTGGGTCGCGTTCAGCGTCATCGACCGCGGCACCGGCGTGGCCGACGACGTCGCGCCGCGGCTGTTCACGCCGTTCTTCACGACCCGGCCCGAGGGCATGGGGCTGGGCCTGAGCCTGTGCCGCACGGTGATCGAGCAGCACGGCGGGCTGCTGATGTTCGAGAACCGCGAGACCGGCGCAGAATTCAGGTTCACGCTGCCCGCCGACAGCAAGAACGCCACCCCATGACCAGCAGTACTGCCGCCCCGTCCTCCGCCGCCCACCTGGGCCTGCCGATGGTGTACCTCGTCGACGACGAGGAGGTCGTGCGCGAGGCGCTGGCCTGGCTGCTGCGCTCGCGCCGGCTGCTGTCCGAGGGGTTCGCGAGCGCCGAGGCCTTCGAGGCGATGCTGGGCCCGCGCCTCGCGGCGGCCGCGCCGGGCGGCTGGCCGGCCTCCCCGAGCTGCCTGGTGCTGGACGTGCGCATGCCCGGCACCAGCGGGCTGGCGCTGTTCGAGCGGCTGGCCGAGCGCAACCTGCTGCAGGCGCTGCCGGTGATCTTCCTGACCGGCCATGGCGACGTGCCGACGGCGGTCGCCGCGGTCAAGCGCGGTGCCTTCGATTTCGTCGAGAAGCCGTTCTCCGACAATGCGCTGGTCGACCGCGTCGAGCAGGCGCTCGCGCGCAGCACGCAGGCGATCCTGCGCCGCCGCGAGCGGCTCGCGGTGCAGCAGCACCTGGCCGAACTCACCGAGCGCGAGCGCGAGGTGATGGAGCGCGTGATCGACGGCCGGCCCAACAAGGTGATCGCCGACGAGCTGAACATCAGCGTGCGCACGGTCGAGGTCCACCGCGCACGGGTGTTCGAGAAGATGGACGTCAAGTCGGCGGTGGAGCTGGCCAACCTGATGCGCGACGGCTGATCCGCGAAACATAATGGCGGCAGGAGGAGTTTCGCGATGAGCATCCAGGGCTTGATTCGCGCGGTCGTGGCCGCGCTCGTGGTGCTGGCGGTGGTGGTGGGCGTCACCAGCTGCGGCACGATCGAGTCGGGCAACGTCGGCATCCGCACGACGCTCGGCAAGGTCAATCCGGAAGAGATCGAACCGGGCATCTACGTCGGCATCCCGGGCATCAGCCGGGTGCAGGAGTTCTCGGCCAAGGAGATCGGCCTGGACCTGAACGACCTGACGCCGAAGGCACGCGACAACCTGTCGCTGCGCGACCTCGACGTGACGGTCTACTACCGCGTGCAGCAGGATTCGATCGCCGACCTGTACGTCAAGTACGCCGGCCAGCACACGCGCGACGAGGGCAGCCGCACCTACCTGCCGGCCTATGCGCTGCTGCAGCGCGTGGCACGCAACTCGATCTACGAGCAGGCCTCGCACATCGACAGCCTGGTGATGCACACGCAGCGCGAGGAGCTGGGGCTGGCAGTGCGCAAGTCGCTGCAGGCCGAGCTGGACACGAACGACAGGGGCGTGTTCGTCGTGACCCGCGTCGTGATCCGATCGCTCACCACCGACCCGGCGATCGAGAAGGCGATCCAGGAATCAGTGGCAGCGCAGAAGCAGCTCGAGACCACCAAGCAGCGCATCGCGATCGCCGAGGCCGAGGCGCAGGTCGAGGTCAAGAAGGCCGAGGGCATCGCGCGCGCCAACCAGATCATCAACCAGAGCCTGACGCGCGAATACCTGCAGCACGAGTCGAACCTGGCGCTGCAGAAGTTTGCCGACAAGGGCGGCACCACCACCGTCGTGATCCCGGCCAACATGCAGACCGCGCCGTTGATCACCATCGGCAAGTGACATGGCGGCGCTGGGCGAGTTCGACCTGATCGCACGCTGGTTCACGCGGCCGGTGCGGCGCGCGGCGCTGGGCGTCGGCGACGACTGCGCGCTGCTGAACCTGGCGCCCGGCATGCAGCTGGCCACGTCGAGCGACATGCTGGTCGAGGGCCGCCACTTCCTGTCGACCGTGGCGCCCGAGCGGCTGGGCCACAAGGCGCTGGCCGTGAACCTGAGCGACCTGGCCGCCTGCGGCGCGCAGCCGCTGGCCTTCACGCTGGCGCTGGCGCTGCCGCGCATCGACGAAGCCTTCCTCGACGGCTTCTCGCGCGGGTTGCTGGCGCTGGCCGATGCGCACGGCTGCGAGCTGGTCGGCGGCGACACCACGCAGGGCCCGCTGAACCTGTGCATCACGGTGTTCGGCGAAGTGCCGGCCGGCCAGGCCCTGCTGCGCTCGGGCGCGCAGCCGGGCGACGAGCTGTGGGTCAGCGGCACGCTGGGCGATGCGCGGCTCGCGCTCGAGGTGTTCCGCGGCCAGGTCGCACTGCCCGGCGACGGCTTCGAGCAGGTGCGCGCGGCGATGGAGCTGCCGGTGCCGCGCGTCGCGCTGGGCACGGCCCTGCGCGGCGTCGCGAGCAGCGCGATCGACGTCTCCGACGGGCTGCTCGGCGACCTCGGCCACATCCTGCGGCGCTCGCAGGTGGGCGCGAGCGTCGAGGTCGACGCCCTGCCGCGCAGTGCCGTGCTGGCCGCGCAGCCGCTGGCGCTGCAGCGCACCTGCACGCTGGCCGGCGGCGACGACTACGAGCTGGTGTTCACCGCGGCGCCGGCGCGCACCGCTGCCGTGCAGGCCGCCGCCCGCGCCGCCGGCGTGCCGGTCACGCGCATCGGCCGCATCGAGGCCACCGCCGGCCTGCAGCTGGTCGACCGCACCGGTGCCGCCGTCGACCAGCGCTTCTCCGCGTTCGACCATTTCAAGCCATGACGATCACCCTTCCGCGGCGAGCCACGATCGGCTTCATGTTCAGCCACCCGGCGCACGTGATCGCGCTCGGCTTTGGCAGCGGCCTGTCGCCGGTGGCGCCCGGCACCGTCGGCACGCTGTGGGCCTGGCTGGCCTTCCTCGTTATGCAGCCGCACCTGGGCGACCTCGCCTGGCTGCTGGTTCTGTCGGCAGGCAGCCTGGTCGGCTGGTGGGCCTGCACCGTCACCGCCCGCCACCTCGGCGTGGCCGACCCCGGCAGCATCGTCTGGGACGAGGTGCTGGCCTTCTGGGCCGTGCTGTGGCTCGTCACGCCGGCCAGCCTGCTGGCGCAGGCGGTGGCCTTCGGCCTGTTCCGCTTCTTCGATGCGGTGAAGCCCGGGCCGGTGGCCTGGGCCGACGCCCGCTTCAAGGCACGGCGCGGCCAGCCGATCGGCTGGGCCCAGGGCTTCGGCATCCTGTTCGACGACGCGGTGGCCGCGCTGTGCGCGCTGCTGGTGATCGCGCTGTGGAGGTTCCTGTGATCGAGTTCGAGCCCGCGGTGCTGGCCCTGGCCCGTGCGCTGCGGCAGCGCGGAGGCTCGATCGCGACCGCCGAGTCGTGCACCGGCGGGCTGATCGCCGCCGCCTGCACCTCGGTGGCCGGCTCCAGCGACTGGTTCGAGCGCGGCTTCGTGACCTACAGCAACGAGGCCAAGGCACAGATGCTGGGCGTGCCGGCGGCGCTGATCGCGCAGCACGGCGCCGTCAGCGAGGAGGTGGCGCGCGCCATGGCCGAGGGCGCCTTGCGGCAATCGGCCGCGCGCTTCAGCGTCGCGGTCACCGGCATCGCGGGCCCCGGCGGCGCGGTGCCGGGCAAGCCGGTGGGCACCGTGTGGCTCGCATGGGCGCAGCGCGGTGGCGCCGTCCAGGCCGAGCGCCTGCAGTTGCCGGGCGACCGCGCGGCGGTGCGCACGCAGACGGTGGCGCAGGCCTTGATGCGCCTGCTGCAGGCCGCGTCATGAGCATCCTGCTGGCGGCCGACTTCACGCCCGGCGAATGGGCGGCCTGGCTGCCGGCCCTGCAGGCGGCGTTGCCGGGCGAGACGCTGCACCTCGAGCGCGGCGCTGAGGACATCGACATCGCGATCGTCGCCAACCCGCCCGCGGGCGTGCTGCGCGACCTGCCGGCGCTGCGCCTGGTGCAGTCGCTGTGGGCCGGTGTCGACAAGCTGTTGCGCGACCCGTCGGTGCCGCCGGACGTGCCGCTCGCGCGCATGGTCGATCCGGCGATGAATGCCGCGATGGCCGAGACCGCGCTGTGGGCGACGCTCGCGCTGCAGCGCGACTTCTTCGACTATGCCGCGCAGCAGCGCGATGGTTCGTGGCGACAGCTCGCGCAGCGGCGCGCCGACGAGACCCGGGTCGCGGTGCTGGGCCAGGGGCAGATGGGGCGGGCGGTGGCCGAGCGGCTCGCGCAGCAAGGGTTCGAGGTGACGGGCTGGAGCAGCCGCGGCGGCCCGCTCGACGACGTGCTGGAACAGGCCGACGTCGTGATCAGCCTGCTGCCGCTGACGCCGGCCACCAGCGGCTTGTTCGACCGCGAGCGCTTCGCGCGGATGCGCCGCGGCGCGAGCTTCGTGAACCTGGCGCGCGGCGCGCAGGTGGTCGAAGCCGACCTGCTGGCGGCGCTGGACGGCGGACAGCTGAAGCGTGCGGTGCTGGATGTGTTTGCGACCGAGCCGTTGCCGGCCGGGCACCCGTTCTGGCGGCACCCGAAGGTGACGGTGCTGCCGCATGTCGCGGCGCAGACGGATCCGCGCAGCGCGGCCCAGGTCGCGGCGGAGAATGTCCAGGCGCTGCGCAGCGGGCAGCCGCTGCAACATCTGGTCGACCGCCGGCGCGGCTATTAGCGGCCGATGGCCGCTATCCGGAATGTCAGGCCCGCAGCACCAGCGGCAACTTCGACGCCGGCCCGCCGCGCAGCGTCCCCGGTGCCGGTGCGGCCTGTTGCGTGACCTGCTGCATCACCATCAGCACCAGCCGGCGCAGCCCCTGCCACGGTTCGAACGGCCAGTCGGGGTGCTTCAGCCCCTTCACCAGCCCGTCGCACACCTGCGCCGCCTCGACCAGCTGGGCCAGCGCGTCGTCGCCGAGCAACGGGGCCGCGCGCTCGAACAAACGTTCCTTGGCGCCCCACACCCGCGCATCGCGCAGCGCCAACGCCAGCGGCTTGCCGGCGTTCATCGCATCCTTCACCCGGCGCAGTGCGAGGATGTCGTTGGCCAGCGTCCAGTGCACCAGCACCGCCGCCTCGCCTTCGGCCTCCAGCCCGTCGAGCATGCGCAACGCGCGCGCCACCTGGCCCGCCAGCACCGCCTCGCCGAGCTTGAAGACGTCGTAGCGCGCGACGTTCAGCACCGCCGATTCGATCTGCTCGAAGCTCAGCGCGCCGGCCGGGTACAGCAGCCCGAGCTTCTGCACCTCCTGGTGGGCGGCCAGCAAGTTGCCTTCGACGCGGTCGGAG
This sequence comes from Rhizobacter sp. P2_D12, assembly GCF_056404395.1. Classification (NCBI taxonomy): domain Bacteria; kingdom Pseudomonadati; phylum Pseudomonadota; class Betaproteobacteria; order Burkholderiales; family Sphaerotilaceae; genus Rhizobacter; species Rhizobacter sp. P2_D12. The sequence goes on from NZ_JBFUEB010000012.1 coordinate 66,563, forward strand.
AAGAAGGCCAGCGTCTGCTGCCCGCGCTCGCCGTCCTCGACGCGCTGGCCCTGCGCCGCCAGCCGCTGCGCGATCCAGGCCGGCAGCGCGCGGCGTTCGACCGGGTCGACGCGCACCGTGACGCCCGCCCCATCCAGGGCGACGAACCAGCCGCTGCTTTGCTGCGTGCGGTCGAGCTTGGGCAGTTGCACCAGCGTGACCACGTCGGGCGACAGCGTCTCGCAGTAGCGCTGCAAGGCCTGCGAGCCGTCCTTGCCGGGCTTGCCGGACGGGATGCGGATGTCGATCAGCTGCTTGTCGGCGAACAGGCTCAGCGCCTGCGACGCGCCGAGCAGGCTGCTCCAGTCGAAATGGGCACCGGCGACGGTGTGCACCTGGCGCTCGGTGTGGCCGGCCGCACGCGCCGCGGCGCGGATCTGGTCGGCCGCCTCCTGCGCCAGCAGGGGCTCGTCGCCATGGATGGTGTAGAGGGGCTTCAAGCCCTGGCGCAAATGGCCGGCGAGTTGGTCCGCACGCAGCTGCATCGGAAATCGGTCGTGGTCAAAGGGCCTGCACCGACGCGAGCCGGCGCAGCACCTGGGCGGCGATGTCGTTTTCCATCGCGCGGTACAGCAGGTTCTCTTCCTGCTCCTTCGCGAGCGCGATGCCTTCGTTGTAGGTCATGTCGCGCGTCAGCAGGATCTCGCTCGGCGGGATCAGCTCGCGCCCGCCGGGCGTGTGCAGCCGGAAGCTGAAGCGCGAGCGCAGCTGCACCTCGAGCACCTGGCCGGCGGTGCCGGACGACACCACGCCCTTCTCGCGCACGTCGGTCAGCGACACCAGCACCACCTGCGCCTGCGCCACCGCATCGACCACCTGCGTGCCGTCGACCGAGCGCAGGTTGCGGCGCAGGTCGGCGGCCAGCGGCGACTGCGGTTTGAAGCCGGTCAGCGCGATGGCCTTGAAGTGCAGCTCGGGTGCGCGGCGCAGCTCGAAGCCGCAGCCGGCGAGGACGGCGGCCAGCGACAGCAGCACGGAACGGCGCCGCATGCGGGGTTCGCCGCTGGGCCGCCCCAAGGCGAACGACGCCCCTCGGGGGCAGGACCGAAGCGACTGGGGGGCCATCCCTCAGACGACCACGTTGACCAGGCGGCCCGGCACCACGATCACCTTCTTCGGCGACTTGCCCTCGGAGAACTTGGCAAAGTCGGGGCTCGCGACCGCCGCCGCCTCGATCGCGGCCTTGTCCGCGCCGGCGGCGACCTTGATCGCGCCGCGCGTCTTGCCGTTCACCTGCAGCACCAGCTCGATCTCGTCCTGCACCAGCGCGGCCTCGTCGACCTGCGGCCACGGCGCGTCCAGCAGGTCGCCCAACCCGCCCGGGCCGCCCGCATAGCCGAGCTCGTTCCACAGCGTCCAGGTGATGTGCGGGCAGGCCGGGTACAGCGCGCGCAGCAGGATGCCGAAGCCCTCGCGCACGACGGCCGGCGCATCGCCCTTGAAGCCTTCGAGCGCGTTCAGCAGCTTCATCGCGCCGGAGGCGACGGTGTTGTACTGCATGCGCTCGTAGTCGTAGCTGACCTGGCGCAGCAGGGTGTGCACCTCGCGGCGCAGCGGCTGCGCGTCCTTCGCCACGCTGCCGACCGGGCCGGCGCCGGTGATGGCGGCCGCGTTCTTCGCCGCGAAGTTCCAGACCCGGCGCAGGAAGCGGTTCGCGCCCTCGACGCCCTGGTCGTTCCATTCCAGCGTCTGCTCCGGCGGCGAAGCGAACATCACGAACAGGCGCGCGGTGTCTGCACCGAAACGCTCGATCAGGTCCTGCGGGTCGACGCCGTTGTTCTTGGACTTGGACATCGTGGTCCAGCCCTCGTAGAGCACCGGCTTGCCGCTCGCCTTGTGCACCGCCGACAGCACATGGGCGTGCTCGTCGCGCTCGATGTCGAGCTCGTGGGCCCAGAAGTAGTCCTTGCCGGCACCGTCGTGCGTCAGCGAGAAGGCCTCGTTCAGCACCATGCCCTGCGTCAGCAGCTTGGTGAAGGGCTCGTCCACCTTCACCAGGTGCAGGTCGCGCATCACCTTGGTCCAGAAGCGCGCGTACAGCAGGTGCAGGATCGCGTGCTCGATGCCGCCGATGTACTGGTCCATCGGCATCCAGTACTGCGTGCCGGCACCGACCATCGCGCGGTCGTTGCTGGCGTCGCAGTAGCGCATGAAGTACCACGAGCTGTCGACGAAGGTGTCCATCGTGTCGGTCTCGCGGCGCGACGGCTTGCCGCACACCGGGCAGGCGACGTTCAGGAAGTCGGCGCGCTTGTTCAGCGGGTTGCCGCTGCCGTCGGGCACCACGTCTTCGGGCAGCACGACCGGCAGGTCCTTCTCGGGCACCGGCACCGCGCCGTGCTCGTCGCAATGGATGATCGGGATCGGCGTGCCCCAGTAGCGCTGGCGGCTGACGCCCCAGTCGCGCAGGCGCCAGGTGGTCTTCTTCTCGCCCAGGCCCTTGTGGGCCAGCGCCGCGGCGACCGCGTCGACGGCCTTCTGGTAATCCAGCCCGCTGAAGTTGTCGGAGTTGATCGTGATGCCGCGCTGCTTGTCGGCGTACCACTCCTGCCAGTGGTCGTAGCTGAAGTGCTCGCCATCGATCGTGACGACCTGCAGGATGTCCAGCCCGTACTTCTTCGCGAACGCGAAGTCGCGCTCGTCGTGCGCCGGCACGCCCATCACCGCGCCGTCGCCGTAGCTCATCAGCACGTAGTTGCCGACCCACACCGGCACGTTCTCGCCGGTGATCGGGTGCTGCACCACCAGCCCGGTGGGCACGCCCTTCTTCTCCTGCGTGGCCAGCTCTGCCTCGGTGGTGCCGCCCGCCTTGCTCTCCTCGATGAAGGCGGCGACGGCAGGGTTTGCGGCCGCCGCATGCGCGGCCAGCGGGTGCTCGGGCGCGACCGCGCAGAAGCTGACGCCCATGATGGTGTCGGCCCGGGTCGTGAAGACGTACAGCCGGCCGCCGCCGATCGGCGCGCCGTCGGCACCGGAGATGCTGTGCGGGAAGGCGAAGCGCACGCCCTCGCTGCGGCCGATCCAGTTCTCCTGCATCAGCTTGACGCGCTCGGGCCAGCCGGGCAGCTGCTCCTGCACGTAGTCGAGCAGCTCGCCGGCGTACTTGGTGATGTTCAGGTAGTAGCCGGGGATCTCGCGCTTCTCGACCGGCGCGCCCGAGCGCCAGCCGCGGCCGTCGATCACCTGCTCGTTGGCCAGCACGGTCTGATCGACCGGGTCCCAGTTGACGACCTGGGTGCGGCGCTCGGCGATGCCGGCCTTCAGCATCTTCAGGAACAGCCACTGGTTCCAGCGGTAGTAGTCGGGCGAGCAGGTGGCGATCTCGCGGCTCCAGTCGATGGCCAGGCCCATGGCCTGCATCTGCCGCTTCATGTAGGCGATGTTGTCGTAGGTCCACTTCGCTGGCGGCACCTTGTTCTTGATCGCCGCGTTCTCGGCCGGCAGGCCGAAGGCATCCCAGCCCATCGGCATCAGCACGTTCATGCCCTTCATGCGCAGTTGGCGCGTGAGCATGTCGTTGATGGTGTAGTTGCGCACGTGCCCCATGTGCAGCTTGCCGCTGGGGTACGGCAGCATCGAGCAGGCGTAGAACTTCTGCTTGCTGGCGTCTTCGGTGACGCGGTAGGCATCGGCAGCGGTCCACGCGGCCTGGGCGGCGCGTTCGATCTCGGTGGGCTTGAAGTCGGGAGTCATCGGTTACGGCGCCGGGAGGTGGCTCGGGGAGCGAGGGACGATTATAGGAAGCCGTCCCGCCATTCCGAGCGCGCCTGGCGCCGCAAGTTGCTCCCGCTTGCTCAGGCCCGGTCCGCCTCCGCCTGCTTCAACCAGTCGAGGAACCAGCGCGCCGCCGGCCCCGGCGGCGCGTCCTTGCGGTGCACCGAGCGCATCGCGAATACCGACGGCGCCGACTGCAGGCCCTCGACCTCCAGCGTCACCAGCGAGCCGTTGGCCAGGTCGGCCTCGACCTGCGGCCGCGGCATGTGGCCCCAGCCGAAACCGGCGCGCAGGAACGCGTGCTTGGTGCCCAGGTCGGCCAGCCGCCAGGTGATCGGCGACACGACGCCGTAGTCGCGTCCAGCGGTCAAGCGCGAGCGGTCGGTCAGCACCAGCTGCACGTGCTGCTCGATCACCGCGCGCGGGATCGGGCCGGCATGCGCCGCCAGCGGGTGCGTCGGCGCCACCACCGTCACCGCGGCCACGTCCAGCAGCGGGTGCGACTCCAGCGTGTCCGGCACCTCGGGCAGGCTGCCGATCACCGCGATGCGGCACTGGCCGTCCAGCACCGGCTGCAGGATCGCGCCCATCGCGTCGACGTGCAGGCGCAGCGGCGTGCCGGGGAACTCGGTGCGGAAGGCGCCGACCGCCTGGGTCAGCCAGTCCATCGGGAACAGCGCATCCATCGCGACCGACAGCTCGGGCTCGAGCCCGTCCGACAGGCTCTTGGCGCGCGCCTTGAAGCCGTCGACGCCGCGCGCGACGATGCGCGCGTCGGCCAGCAGCGCGCGGCCCTCGTCGGTCAGCGTCGGCAGGCGGCCGCTGCGGTCGAACAGGGTCACGCCGATCTGGCGCTCGAGCTGGGCGATGGCCTGGCTCACTACCGACTGGGTGCGGTGCAGCTTGCGCGCCGCACCGGAAAAACTACCTCGTTCGACGCAGGCGATGAAGATCTTCAGCTGGTCGAAGGTGACTGGGTCACGCATGGCAGGACGACTCTCTTCTGTCAGGGCACGAAGGCCGGGCAATCCCGCGCGCGCGCGTCACGGTGGGTACCGCTGGCAGGCGCACGGGTTGCATCTTTTGGAGGAAACCGGCTGGGATCAGCTCGATGCGTACGGCAACGACAGGTAGTGGCGGCCGAGCTCGCTCAACTGGCCGTCGCCGGCGGCCAGCAGGCTGGTGAAGTGCGGATCGGGCGACCAGCGACCCATGAACCACGCGTAGCGGAAGACGTCGGCGCGCCCTTCCAGCAGCGCCACCATCTGCGTCATCTGGTCCTTCTGCTTCTGAACGGTGTCGATCGCCGCGTTGCCGTCGCCGTTGTGCCAGTTCGCCAGCTCGGTGACCCAGAACGGCTTGCCGTACTTCATCAGCCGGTTCAGCTGGCCCTCCAGGCCGTAGTCGTACCAGTGGAAGCCGAGGTAGTCGATGCGCGGATCGCGCCCGCCGTTGGCCTTGCGGTATTCATCGTAGAACGCATCCAGCCAGACGATCGGGTCGCTGTAGCCCGCCATCGTGCCGTAGTTCATCTGCGGGCCCACGAGCTTGACGCCGGCGTCGGCCGCCACCTGCTCATAGACCTTCCACAGCGTGGCGGCATCCTTGGGCGACTTGTTGGCCTGGTCGGTCAGGTTCGGCTCGTTGCACACGAGCAGGTGCTTGACCCAGGGGTGCGCCTTCAGCCAGGTGACCATGTCGGCCGCGTTGGTCCGGTCGCTCCACATCATCGGCACGTAGTCCATGCCATAGGCGGTCACCGGGTCGTTCGGCGTGCCCGACTTCGGCCTGTCGCCCCAGCCGTACCACCAGTTGACGCCCGGGGCCAGCGCCGCCAGGTCGGCCGTGGTGGCCACGTCGTACGCGATGCCGCGCTTGGCGCTTTTCTGGCCGTGGGCCGGCGCAGGCGCTGGCGCCGGTGCAGGCGAAGGGGACGGCGAAGGCGCAGGTGAGGGTGCGGGGGAAGGCGCAGGGGACGGAGCCGGGGAAGGAGACGGTGCCGGCGAAGGCGGGTTGTTGCCCACCGGCGCCGGCGCAGGCGAGTCGCTGCTGCTGCCACCACACGCCGCCACCGCCGCGGTCGCGACGGACGCGAGCGTGACGCCCAGCAGTCGGCGGCGCTGGCGGCTCGGCAGTTCGCGCGGATCGTTTTCGTTCAGGTCGCTCATTGGCTTCATTCCTCGTTCATTCATCACAGCGACCCAGGACGTCGATCCCCCGCTCGCAGCGCCGCCATGGGTTTCCTCACGAACGGTCGTGCATTCCTGCACAGATTCGGAAGGGTCCGGGCTCAATAGGGAAGACAGTGAGCAGGTCGCATGCCACGGCGCCGATCGTCACGGTGGAACCGTTTATCACTTTCATCTGACACTTCTTGTTAAGTCGGGCCAAACGTCGCGATGGTTTGTATTCATTCGCGCGATGCCGGAGCCAAACTTTGTCGTGCAAACGATTGCAGGCCGACGCATCCCGAATCCCCCACCCGCAGGGTGCAAGCGCTGTCAAAGGGCCGCGACCGAGTCGCGCCATACGAAGCTCGGCTCGAAGATGTGGGTCACCGGCAGGTTCGCGCCATAGCACTCGTTCAACAGGTGGCGCGATGCGTTCGACACCACGTCCTGGATCGGGATGCGCACGCAGGTGAGGCGTGGGTTGCTGTACGACGCCGGCTCGGAATCGTCGTAGCCGACCACCGACACCTGCTGCGGCACGCGCAGGCCGGCCTGCTGCAGGCACGAGATGGCCGCGATCGCCATCACGTCGTTGGCGGCGAACAGGCCGGTGAACGGCCGTCCCGTCGCCAGCAGCTGCGTGGCCGCGCGCCAGCCGCTCTCGGAGCTGAAGTCGCCCTCCACCTGCGGCACGCCGTCGGGCGCGATGCCGTGCGCGGCCAGCTCCTGGTAGAAGCCGGCCAGCCGGTCCGCGTTGTCGGGCGCCGAGGTCGGCCCGGAGATCACCGCGATCTGCCGGTGCCCGCGGCTCAGCAGCGCCTGGGCCGCGAGCCGCCCGCCGAGGTGGTGGTCGGCCGAGAAGCATTGCGCCTCGAGCGTCGGCACCACGCGGTTCAGCACCGCCAGCCGCGGCTGCAGCCGGTGCAGCGCGAGCAGGTCCTCGTCCTGCAGCTCATTGCTCTGCAGCATCAGGCCGTCGCACTCGCGCTGGATCAGGAAGGCGGTGCCGTCCAGCGCCTGCTGGCGCCGGTCGCCGTGGCCGCAGCCGTTGGCGGCCACCATGTGGCGGTCGAATTCGCGCAGCTCGGCGTCCACCGTCTGCAGGATGCGGCCGAAGAACGGGCCGCTGAAGTCGGGCACGAAGACCCCGATCATCCCCAGCGTGCGCGACGACAGCGCGCGCGCCAGGCTGGACGGGCGGAAATCGAGCTGCCGCACGGCGCTTTGCACCCGCTCGACCGCCGCCGGCGAGGCCGAGCCGCGCCCCGAGATCACGCGCGAGGCGGTTCCCACGCCGACACCCGCCAGCCGCGCCACATCCTTGATGGTTGCCATTCGTCGCAATCCCCATCCGATGGGGTTTTCCCCAATGTTTGAAGCCGGCAGAGATGCTGAAATGCGATCCGCTCTTTGGAACCGGTTCCAATTGGGCTGGCATTGTAGTGCCTTGTACCTCGGTGAAGTCAAGCAGCAAGTCGTGAAAGGTGTGGAGTGAGTACGAATCCGGTGAAATACAGTGCTGAGCAGTTGGAGATTCCGAAGGATTCCAGACTCTGGTCCCCCGACTTCCTGTTCGGCACGGCCACGGCCTCTTATCAGATCGAAGGCGCCATTCATGAAGACGGGCGCATCCCGTCGATCTGGGATACCTATTCCAATACCCCCGGCATGGTATTGAACGGGGATACCGGCGAGTTTGCCTGCGACCATTACCACCGCTGGCCGGAAGATCTGGAGATCATCGGGCAGCTGGGCGTCAAGGCCTACCGCCTGTCGATCGCGTGGCCGCGCGTGATGGGCGCCGGCAACCAGCCCAACCCGAAGGGCCTGGCCTTCTACAGGCGCCTGCTCGAGGCGCTGAAGGCCAAGGGCGTGGACACCTACGTGACGCTGTACCACTGGGACCTGCCGCAGTGGCTGGAAGACCGCGGCGGCTGGACCAACCGCGAGGTGGTCTACCGCTTCGCCGAATATGCCGACCTGGTGAGCCGCGAGTTCAAGGGCCTGGTCACCGCGTGGGCGACGCTGAACGAGCCGTGGTGCTCGGCCTTCCTGGGCTACGCCGTCGGCCGCCATGCGCCCGGCCGCCACCACCTGCGCTATGCCACGCAGGCGATGCATCACCTGCTGCTGGCGCACGGCACCGCGGTGCCGATCCTGCGCCGCAACGACCCGGCCGCCAGGATCGGCATCGTCGCCAACGTCGGCGCCGCGGTGGCCGAGACGCCGTCACCGCAGGACCGCGACGCCGCCTACCTGTTCGAGCTGCAGCACAACAACTGGGTGCTCGACCCGCTGCTGAAGGCCAGCTACCCGGCCGACCTGTGGCGCCTGTGGCCCGGCGCCGAACCGCTGGTGCTCGAAGGCGACATGCAGGCGATTGCCGCGCCGCTCGATTTCCTCGGCATCAACTATTACTTCCGCACGCAGGTCAGGAGCGACGGCAAACACGGTTTCACCGAAACCGAAATGCCCGGTGTCGAGCGCACGCAAATGGGCTGGGAGGTGTATCCCCAGGGCCTGGCGCGGCTGCTGAAGGGTTTCCACGCCGAGTACAAGAATCTCCCGCCGATCTACATCACCGAAAACGGCATGGCCTCGAACGACACGGTGGTCGACGGCCGCGTGGCCGACCCGTCGCGCATCAGTTTCATCAGCCGCCACCTGCTGGCGGTGGACGATGCGATGCGCAACGGCGTCGACATCCGCGGCTATTTCATCTGGTCGCTGCTCGACAATTTCGAGTGGGCATATGGCTACGAGCGGCGTTTCGGCATCGTGCACGTCGATTACACGACCCAGGCGCGCACCTGGAAAGACAGCGGCCGGGTGGTGCAGGCCTTCATGCAGGCGAGAGCCCACATGCAAGAGAAGTCGCAACCCTGACCGATTTCACTGATACATCCCGGGGAGCCGGGTTGTCGTTCGCCCCCCAATGAGCCGGAGTGCTCGAGTTCACAGGAGACAGACATGGCGTTTCAATTGAAGGCAGTTCTCGCCGGCGTGGTGATGGGCTTCGGCGCGGTGGGCGCCGCCCAGGCCCAGGTCAAGGCCGAGGTGATCCACTGGTGGACCTCGGGCGGCGAGTCGGCCGCCATCAAGGAGTTCGCGAACGCCTACAAGGCGGCCGGCGGCACCTGGGTCGACAGCGCCGTGGCCGGGGCCGACAACGCGCGTGCCGCGGCCATCAACCGCATCGTCGGCGGCAACCCGCCGACCGCCGCGCAGTTCAACACCTCCAAGCAGTTCCACGACATCATTGCCGAGGGCAAGCTGAACGACATGGACGCCGTCGCGGCGAAGGAGAACTGGGACAAGATCCTGCCGGCGCCGGTGCTGGCCACCGTCAAGGTCAAGGGCCACTACTACGCGGTGCCGGTCAACGTGCACATGCCGGCCTGGTTCTGGTACTCGAAGGCCGCCTTCGCGAAGGCCGGCATCAAGGACGAGCCGAAGACCATCGACGAGTTCTTCGCCGACCTCGACAAGCTGAAGGCCGCCGGCCTGGTGCCGCTGGCGCTGGGCGGGCAGTCCTGGCAGGAGCGCATCACCTTCAACGCCATCCTGGCCCACGTCGGCGGGCCGGAGATGTTCCTGAAGTTCTACCGCGACAAGGACGCCGCGCTGGTGACCAGCGAGCCGTTCAAGAAGGTGCTGGCCACCTTCAAGCGCCTGCACAACTACGTCGACGCCGGCTCGCCGGGCCGCAACTGGAACGACGCGACCGCGATGGTGATCTCCGGCAAGGCCGGCGTGCAGATCATGGGCGACTGGGCCAAGGGCGAGTTCCAGGCCGCCAACCAGACCGCCGGCAAGGAGTTCGGCTGCTTCCCGGGCTTCGGGCCGAAGTCGCCGTACATCGTCGCGGGCGACGTGTTCGTGTTCCCGAAGACCACCAATGCCGACGCCGTCAAGGCCCAGCAGCTGCTGGCCACCACGATGACCTCGCCGGCCGCACAGGTCGCCTTCAACAACAAGAAGGGCTCGATCCCGATCCGCACCGACGTCGACACCTCGAAGATGGACATCTGCGCGCAAGCCGGCGTGGCCATCATGAAGGACACCTCGCGCCAGCTGCCCGACTCGGAAATGCTCGCGACGCCCGATACCATCGGCGCCGTGCAGGACGTGCTGACCAAGCTGTGGAACACCAACCAGACGGTCGACGACGCGGCCAAGGCCCTGGCCGCCGCCCTGAAGACCTGATCGCGGCTCTGCCTTGGGCCGGTGCACGCCTTGGGCGCGGCGCCGGCCCGCTTCACACGCGGTGGGCTGCGGCCCACCGTTTTTTTGCGAGGATCTCACGATGGACGTCGGGCGCAGCCGACTGAGGCAACACTGGTCGGTGTACGCGGCCTTGGTGCCGATGGCCGTGACGGTGCTGTTCGCCTACATCGGCACGGTGCTGTGGTCGGTGCGGATCTCGCTGTCGAATTCGCGCACCTTCCCGAGCGACAGCTTCGTCGGCCTGGCGCAGTACGAGCGGCTGTTCAACAGCGAGCGCTGGATGGTGTCGGTGCACAACGTGCTGGTCTTCGGCGTGCTGTTCATCCTGGCCTGCCTGGTGATCGGCTTCCTGCTCGCCGTCTTCATCGACCAGAAGATCGCCGGCGAAAGCGTGCTGCGCACCGTCTTCCTCTACCCCTATGCGATGAGCTTCGTCGCCACCGGCCTGGTGTGGCAGTGGATCCTGAACCCCGAGCTCGGGCTGCAGACCACGGTGCGCGGCTGGGGATTCCCGAATTTCAGCTTCGACTGGATCGTCAGCCAGGACAAGGTGATCTACACCATCGTGATCGCCGCCGTCTGGCAGGCCTCGGGCCTGGTGATGGCGCTGATGCTGGCCGGGCTGCGCGGCGTCGACGAGGAGATGTGGAAGGCTGCCCGCATCGACGGCATCCCGCGCTGGCGCGTCTACGCGAGCATCGTGCTGCCGCAGCTCGGGCCCTCGTTCGCGACGGCGCTGGTGCTGCTGTCGGTCGGCGTGGTCAAGGTCTATGACGCGGTGATCGCGATGACCCAGGGCGGCCCCGGCATCGCGAGCGAAGTGCCGGCCAAGTTCATCATGGACTACCTGTTTGGCCGCGCCAACATCGGCCTCGCGTCGGCCGCCAGCACGGTGATGCTGCTGACGGTGCTGGCCGTGATCGCGCCGTGGCTGTACGCGCGCAGCCGTTCCAACCGCAACGCACGGGAAGCCTGATGTCCACGCCTGCTGCTGCCCTCCCCGCCGCGGCCGCGCGCGCGTCGCGCCGGCCTTCCCGATGGACACCCGGACGCATCGGCGTCTATGTGTTCCTGCTCAGCGCGGCCGCCTTCTTCCTGCTGCCGCTGTACGTGATGCTGGTCACCTCCATCAAGCCGATGGACGAGATCCGCCTGGGCAACCTGTTCGCCTGGCCGGCAAACGGGACCTTCGAGCCGTGGATCGCGGCCTGGTCCGAGGCCTGCACCGGGCTCGAGTGCCGCGGCATCCAGGTCGGCTTCTGGAACTCGGTGAAGATCGTGCTGCCCAGCACGGTGATCTCGATCTTCTTCGGTGCGCTGAACGGCTATGCGCTGTCGTTCTGGCGCGCGCGCGGCGCCAACCTGTTGTTCGGCGTGCTGATGATCGGCGCCTTCGTGCCCTACCAGGTGGTGATGTTCCCGCTGGTGCGCGCCTGGGCCGAGATCGGCATCTTCAGCAGCCTGGCCGGCATCGTGCTGATCCACACCATCTTCGGCATGCCGGTGATGACGCTCTTGTTCCGCAACTACTACGCGTCGGTGCCGGGCGAGCTGTTCAAGGCGGCGCGCATCGACGGCGGCGGCTTCTTCCGCATCTTCTTCCAGCTGATGCTGCCGATGGCCACGCCGATCATCATCGTCGCGGTGATCATGCAGGTGACGGCGATCTGGAACGACTTCATCCTCGGGCTGGTGTTCGCCGGGCGCGAGAACCTGCCGATGACGGTGCAGCTGAACAACGTGATCAACACGACCACCGGCGAGCGGCTGTACAACGTGAACATGGCGGCCACCGTGCTCACGTCGCTGGTGCCGCTGGCCATCTATCTCATTTCAGGTCGCTGGTTCGTCCGCGGCATTGCGGCTGGTGCCGTGAAGGGTTGATCCGTGTCTGCCATTCCTGTCGTCGATTCCGTCTCGTCTCCCGTCACGTCTTCCGCCCCGGCGCAGCCGGTCGCGGTCGTCCCCCCGCACGTCAAGTCGGCCGAGGTCGACATCCGGCAGCTGGAGATCCGCCTGGGCGGCGTGCCGATCATCGCGGCGATGGACCTGCACGTGCAGGCCGGCGAGTTCCTGGTGCTGCTGGGGCCGTCGGGCTGCGGCAAGTCGACGCTGCTGCATTCGATCGCCGGGCTGCTGGACGTGCACGAGGGCCGCATCGAGATCGGCGGGCGGGACGTGACCTGGGCCGACCCGAAGGACCGCTCCATCGGCATGGTGTTCCAGTCGTACGCGCTGTACCCGACGATGACCGTGGAGCGCAACATGTCGTTCGGGCTGCGGGTGAACGGCACGCCGAAGGCCGAGATCGAGAAGCGCGTGGCGCGCGCCGCCGAGATCCTGCACCTGCAGGAGCTGCTCAAGCGCAAGCCTTCGCAGCTGTCGGGCGGCCAGCGCCAGCGCGTCGCGATCGGGCGTGCGCTGGTGCGCGACGTCGGCGTGTTCCTGTTCGACGAGCCGCTGTCCAACCTGGACGCGAAGCTGCGCGCCGAGCTGCGCCGCGAGCTGAAGCAGCTGCACAAGAACATCGGCACGACGATGGTGTACGTGACGCACGACCAGGTCGAGGCAATGACGCTGGCCACGCGCATCGCGGTGATGAACAAGGGCCGCATCCAGCAGATCGGCGCGCCGGGCGAGATCTACAACAAGCCGGTCAACGTGTTCGTCGCGGGCTTCCTGGGCTCGCCCAGCATGAACTTCGTCGAGGGCACGCTGGAGCTGGAGGGCGATGCCGTTCGCTTCCGCCGTGCGGGCTTGTCGGTGGACGTGTCGCGCCATGCGTTCGCGCAGGCACCGCGGCCGGGGCAGGCGGCGCTGCTGGGCGTGCGGCCGGAGGACATCGCGCTGCACCTGGACGGCGCGGCTGCCGGTGATGGCAAGGCAGCCGTGGCGCTGGTGGAACCGATGGGCGCGCAGACCATCGTCTGGATGGACCTGCAGGGCCAGCAGCTCAGCGCAATGCTGAGCGGCCATGCCGAGCCGACGGTGGGCGAGCAGGTGGCGTTCAGGATCGCGAGCGAGAAGGTGTCGCTGTTCGACGTGGCGACGCAGGAGCGCCTGTAGCCCGGATGCCCATCCGGGGTTCGTCCGACACATCCCGGATGGGCATCCGGGCTACAGGGCTTCGCCGTTGACGAACACCTTCAACTCACCCGGCGCAAACGCGCGCCACGCCTCGTCCGCCGTCAACGGCTCCGTCACCACCACCGCCACCCGGTCGGCCGGGGTCGTCAGCTCGGAGAAATCGACGCTCATGTCTTCATCCTGCAGCCGTGCCTTGCGGAACGGATGCTCGCGCACCAGCCAGCTCAGCTTCGTCGAGCAATGCGCCCACAGCGCCTGGCCGTTGCTCAGCATGAAGTTGAAGCTGCCGTGCGCCGCAACGCGCGGCACCAGCTCGGCCAGCGTCGCCGTCAGCTCGGCGATCGACGGCAGGTCGGCATGCGCCTTCGCCAGCTCCTGCATCAGCCAGCAGAACGCGCGCTCGCTGTCGGTGCTGCCCACCGGCCGGAAGGCGGCGTGCAGCCGCGGCTGGTAGTCCTTCAGGTCGCCGTTGTGCGCGAACACCCAGTAGCGCCCCCACAGCTCGCGCACGAACGGGTGCGTGTTCTCCAGTGCCACCACGCCCTGCGTGGCCTTGCGGATGTGCGCGATGACGTTGTGGCTGCGGATCGGGTAATGGCGCACCATCTCGGCCACCGGCGACGAGCGCGCGCTCTGCGCATCGACAAAGAGCCGCGTGCCGGCACCTTCGAAGAAGGCGATGCCGAAGCCGTCCTTGTGCTCCTCGGCCCGGGTCGAGAACCCGGTGAAGCTGAACATCAGGTCGGTCGGCACATTGGCGTTCATGCCCAGCAGCTGGCACATGGCGTCGCTACTCCAGGAACAGGCGCTTCACGCCCTTCAGGCTCAGCAGCGTACCCGGGTTGCTGGTCTCCTCGAGCACGCCGCTCATGCGCTGGCGCAGCCGCGCGCTGCGCTGCGCGCGCCAGATCACCAGGTCGGCCAGCCACGGGTGGGCATTGATGCCGTTGGCGCGCTGGTACAGCGCAAAGCGCGGCTTCAACGCCACCAGCGCCGCCTCGTAGCGGCCGCGCACCGCGTCGTCGCCCGCCGCGCGTTCGCCCAGCAGGGCCTCCGCGGCCAGCAGCCCCGTCTCCATGGCCTTGCCGATGCCTTCGCCGGTGAACGAATAGGTGCTGCCGGCCGCCTCGCCCACGACCAGCAGCCCCGGCGCGGAGAAGCGCGCGCCCCGCAAGGTGCAGCGCAGCGGCGCCCCCTTCAGCGGCCCCTGCATCTCGCCGCCGGCCAGCAGCTCGCGCGCCGGGCCGTAGAACTCGCAGAAGGCCGCGAACATCCGGCGCAGGTTGACGTCGCGCTTGCCGGCGCCACCGTCGCTCTTGTCGCGGTGGCTGTCGGCCACGCCGACACCGATGTTGAACAGCCCGTCGCGGCACGGGAAGATCCAGCCGTAGCCGGGGCTGACGCGGCGGTCCCAGACCACCTCGAGCGCACGCAGTCGCTCGGCCATCGCCGGGTTGCGGATGTAGGTGCGCATCGCGATGCCGCTCGGCGCCTGGCGCTCGCACATGCCGGCGGCGATCAGTGCCTGCGGCCCGGCACCGCTGGCCAGCAGCAGCCAGTCGGCGCGCAGCTCGCGCCGGGCGCTGCCATGGGCCAGCGTCGCACCCACCACGCGGCCGGCCGCATCGCGCAGCGGCGCCTCGAACTGCACCGGCGCATGCATCTTCGCGCCGGCACGCGCGGCGGCGCGGCACAGGATGTTGTCGAGCTCGCGCCGCGGCAGCACTGCCAGCGTACCCGGCACGTCGACGCGCCCGCCGCGCGGCCCGATGCAGGCCACGTGCTGCGCCGCCTGCGCCTGCGCCATGACCTCGTCCAGCACGCCCAGGCGTGCGAGCGCCGCATGCGCATCGGGGATCAACCCGTCACCGCACACCTTGTCGCGCGGGAAGGCCTGCTGGTCGACCAGCACCACGTCGACGCCGGCGGCGGCCAGCCACTGCGCGGCGGCACTGCCGGCAGGGCCTGCACCGACGACCAGCACCTCGCAGCGCTCGGGCAGTTCGGACAGCGGGCGGTTCAGGGAGAACGGCAAGGGCATGGAAGCGGCAGGCGGTGGACAGCCCGCAAGGATAGCGGCTCCACCCCCTGCCCCACCCGCGCCTCAGGCAGCGCCAATGTTCTCTGGTGTGAACGGCATCCTGCGCAGCCGCTTGCCCGTCGCCGCGAACACCGCATTGCCCACCGCCGGGCCGATCAGCGCCGTCGCCGGCTCGCCGATGCCGCCCGGCTTCTCGGTGCTCGGCACCAGCGTGATCGAGATCGCCGGCGATTCGTTCAAGCGCAGCAGCCGGTACTGGTGGAAGTTGGTCTCCTGCACCCGTCCCTTGTCCAGCGTGATCTCGCCGAACAGCGCCGCCGTCAGCCCGAACACGATGCTGGACTGGATCTGCGCCTCCACCGTGTCGGGGTTGACCATGCGCCCCAGGTCGGCCGCCACCGTCACCTTGTGCACGCGCACCTCGCCCTTGTCGACCGAGATCTCGGCCACCTGGGCCATGTAGGTGTCGTAGCCCTCCATCAGCGCGATGCCGCGGAAATGCCCGGCCGGCGCCGGCGTGCCCCAGCCGGCCTTGCCGGCCGCGATCTTCAGCACGTTGGCGAAGCGCGGCTGGCTGTCCAGCAGCGACAGGCGGTAGGCCAGCGGATCCTGCCCGGCGGCCACCGCAAGCTCGTCGATGAAGGTCTCGTTGGCGAACGCGTTCAGCGCATGGCTCACCGAGCGCCAGTAGCCCACGCGCAGGCCGGCGTCGTGCTTGACCATGTCGTGGCGCGAGGCCGGCACTGCATAGCCGGCCACGGCCGCCTCGGTCATCAGCGGGTCCTGCACCTCGGCCGGCAGCCCGAACACGCGGCCGGTGACCGACTGCGAGCTCATCCGGAACGTCATCGCGGTCGGCTTGCCGTCCGGCCCGATCGCGGCGGCCAGCTGGTGCACCGACATCGGCCGGTAGAAGTCGTGCGTCATGTCGTCTTCGCGCGTCCACAACAGCTTCACCGGCTTGTTGACCGCCTTCGAGATCTGCGCGGCCTGGATGATGAAGTCGATGTCGATGCGCCGGCCGAAACCGCCTCCGAGGAAGGTGGTGCGCAGCGTGACGTTCTCGGGCGGCACGCCCAGGGTCTTCGCGACGGTGCCGGCGGCGGCATCCTGCCACTGCGTCGGGCCGATCAGGTCGACCTTGCTCTCGTTTCCTTTGCTTTGGAAATGGGCCGTGAAGTTCATCGGCTCCAGCGGCGAGTGCGACAGCAGCGGCATCACGTACTCGGCGCGGATCACCTTGCCGGCCTTGG
Source organism: Rhizobacter sp. P2_D12 (assembly GCF_056404395.1). Classification (NCBI taxonomy): domain Bacteria; kingdom Pseudomonadati; phylum Pseudomonadota; class Betaproteobacteria; order Burkholderiales; family Sphaerotilaceae; genus Rhizobacter; species Rhizobacter sp. P2_D12. The sequence continues at coordinate 83,095 of NZ_JBFUEB010000012.1, forward strand.
CGATCTCGGCGTCGGCATCGCCCACCGCCTTCAGCGGCAGCACCTTGCCGCTGCTCAGCCCGCCGCGCGTGCCCTCCAGCATCGCGGTGTGCGTCAGCGCCGCGCCGGGGCCTTCGTCCCACACGACGGTGAGCCCCTCGCGCGCCTTCTTCGCATGCCACCAGGTGTCGGCGACGATGGCCACGCCGTCCGGGATCTGCACCACGTCGATCACGCCCGGCATCGCCTTGGCCTTGCTCGCGTCGAAGCTCTTCACCGTGCCGCCGATCACCGGGCACTGTTCGAGCGACGCGTAGACCATGCCCGGCAGCTTGACGTCGATGCCGAACTCGGCCGTGCCGTTCACCTTGGCCGGCGTGTCGAGCCGGCGCGTCGCCTTGCCGACGATCCTGAAATCCTTCGGATCCTTCAGCACCACCTTGTCGGGCACCGGCAGCTTGGACGCCGCGGCGGCCAACTGGCCGTAGGTCGCCTTCTTTCCCTTCGGCCCGAGCACGCGGCCGTTCTCGGCCCGCAGCTGCGATTCCGGAACGTTCCATTTCTGCGCCGCCGCGCTGACCAGCATCATGCGCACCTGGGCGCCGGCGACGCGCAGCTTCTCCCAGCCGTCGCGCACCGAGGTCGAGCCGCCGGTGAGCTGCGGGCCGCCGAGCAGCGCGTTGCCGTAGAGCTTCTGGTTGGGCGGCGCGATCGCGACCTTGATGCTGCGGATGTCGACGTTCAGCTCCTCGGCGATCAACATCGGCATCGAGGTGTAGACACCCTGGCCCATCTCCGAGCGGGCAGACAGCAGCGTGATGGTGTTGTCGTCGGCGATGTGCACCCAGGCGTTCGGCGTGTACATCATGCCGGCCGCGTTGGCATCGGTGACGGCGCCGGGCAGCGCGACGCCGAGCATCAGGCCGCCGCTGGTGAGGGCGGAGCTCTGCAGGAATCCGCGGCGCGAGAGGCTGGTGGTGGTCATGGCGCTCTCCTCAGGCCTTGCGCATGTCCGCGGCCGCGCTCTTGATCGCGGCGCGGATGCGCGGGTAGGTGCCGCAGCGGCAGATGTTGCCGCTCATCGCGGCGTCGATGTCGGCATCGCTCGGGTTCCTGTTCTGCTTCAGCAGCGCGGCGGCGCTCATCAGCTGGCCCGACTGGCAGTAGCCGCATTGCGGCACGTCATGCCGGATCCACGCGACCTGCAGCGGGTGGCTGTTGTTGCGCGACAGGCTTTCCACCGTCGCGACCGACTTGCCGGCCACCGCCGACACGGGCGTCTGGCACGAGCGCACCGGCTGGCCGTCCAGGTGGACGGTGCAGGCGCCGCACAGCGCCATGCCGCAGCCGTACTTGGTGCCGGTCAGCCCGATCTCGTCGCGGATGACCCACAGCAACGGGGTGTCGGGTTCGGCCTTGACGTCGACCGTCTTGCCGTTGATCTTGAAGCGTGTGCTCACGGGGCGTCTCCTGGGTTCGTGTGCAAGAAGCGGCAGCATCCCGCTGCACGAGTGCGCCGTCTGCCTGAGGGAAACCCGTAGGTTCCATGTCGCGCGTCAACCCGGATTGGCATCCGGGCTACGGGGCGACATCCGCCACGCGGCGATGACGGCCAGGGCGCTGATCGCCCCGAGCAGGCCGAAGGTCTGGTGGAACGCCTTCAGCGGCGCATCGGCATGCACCCCCAGCCGCCACTGCAGCACGATGCCGACGATGCTGATCCCGACCGCACCGCCCAGCTGGCGCAGGAAGTTGATCGTGCTCGACCCGTGCGAGATCAGCTCGTTCGGCAGCCCGCGCATCGCGCCCAGGTTCAGCGACGGCAGCACCAGCCCGAGCCCGATGCGCCCGACCACCGCCCACAGCGTGATCAGCCACAGCGCGGTCGCGAAGCCCACCGTCAGCATCAGCCAGAACGAGGCGGCCAGCAGCAGCACGCCGGCCGCGACGACCCGGCTGACCGGCAGCCGGTCCGCCAGCCGGCCCGCGAGCGGGATCGTCAGCGCCAGCACGATGCCGGCCGGCAGCAGCACCGCGCCGGCCTGCGACGGCGGCAGCTTCAGCGCGATCTGCATGAACACCGGCACCAGGTAGGTCGAGCCGAACAAGGCCATGCCGTAGATGAACGCGACCCAGCCGCCCATCGAGAACGAGCGGTGGTCGAACAGCGCCAGCCGCAGGATCGGGTGGGCGCTGCGCCGCTGGCGCGTGACGAACACGACGCCGGCCCCCACCGCCACGGCCAGCAGCACGGCGGCCGGCAGCTTGGCGGTGTCGTGCAGGTGCACCAGCCCGTTCAGCAGCGCCAGCACCGCGACCGTCAGCAGCGCCAGGCCCGGCATGTCGAGCTTGCGCCCGTGCTGGTTGACCTCGGCGCCGCCCGGCGCGCTGTGCGGCAGGTAGCGCCAGGCCATGCCGAGTGCCACCAGGCAGAACGGCACGACGACGAAGAAGATCGAGCGCCAGCCGAAGGCCTCGACCAGCACGCCGCCGATGCTCGGGCCGATGGCCGGCGCGAGCACGACGCCGAAGCCGAAGAGGCCCATCGCCTTGCCCTGCTCGTGGCGCTGGAAGGCATGCAGCACGATGATCGCCGGGATGGGCTGCAGCACGCCGGCCGACAGGCCTTCGAGCACGCGCATCGCGAGCACCCACTCGAAACTCGTGCCGAGGCCGCCGCCGATGCCGCCCAGCATCAGCAGCATCACCGCGCCGATGTAGCTGCTGCGGTAGCCGAAGCGGTCGAGCACCCAGGGCGTGACCAGCATCGACACCGTCATCGCGGCCATGAAGCCGGCCGACAGCCACTGCGCGCGCTCCTGGCCGAGCGCGAAGCGGTGGCTGATGTCGGGCACCGCGACGTTGATGATGGTCGAGGCCATGATCGACGCCATCGTGCCGATCATGACCGTCAGCAGCACCAGCCAGCGGTAGCGCTCGCCGAAGCGCTCTCTCAGCAGGACGAGGGACGCCGGCGGCTGTGGCGGGGGGCTGCTCATGCGCCCCAGTTTCTCACCAGATCGAGACGCGCTTCTCCGGCGCCAGGTACATCTGGTCGCCCGGCTTCACGCCGAAGGTCGTGTAGTAGCCCGGGTGGTTGCGCACCGTGCCGTTGGCGCGGATCTCTTCCGGCGAGTGCGGGTCGGACTTGAGCTGCTGGATCATCGCCTGGTCGCGCGCCTTGCCGCGCCACACCTGCGCGAAGCCGAGGAAGAAGCGCTCGTCGCCGCCCAGGCCGTCGATCGCGAGCGGCGGCTGGCCGTTCAGCGACAGGTGGTAGGCCTTGTAGGCGATCTCCAGGCCGGAGTTGTCGGCGATGTTCTCGCCCAGCGTCAGCTCGCCGTTGACCTTGTAGCCCGGCACCGGCTCGAAGGCGCCGTACTGCTCGACCAGGATGCGGGTCTTGGCCTCGAAGCGCTTGCGGTCTTCGGCGGTCCACCATTCGCGCAGGTTGCCCTGCCCGTCGAAGCGGCTGCCTTCGTCGTCGAAGCCGTGGCTGATCTCGTGGCCGATCACCGCGCCGATGCCGCCGTAGTTGRCYGCGTCGTCGGCSYTCGCRTCGAAGAACGGCGGCTGCAGGATCGAGGCCGGGAACACGATCTCGTTCATCGTCGGGTTGTAGTAGGCGTTGACGGTCTGCGGCGTCATGAACCACTCGTCGCGGTCGACCGGCTTGCCGAGCTTGGCCACGTCGCGCGCATCGGCCAGCAGCCGCGCGCGCATCACGTTGCCGACCAGGTCGTCGCGGCGGATCTGCAGGCGGCTGTAGTCCTTCCACTTCCTCGGGTAGCCGATCTTCGGCACGAAGGTGGCCAGCTTGGCCTGCGCCTGCACCTTGGTCTCGGGGCTCATCCAGTCGAGCGTGTCGATGCTCTGCTTGTAGGCGGCCAGCAGGTTGCCCACCAGCTTCTCCATCTTCGCCTTCGATTCGGGAGGGAAGTACTTCGCGACGTAGACCTTGCCGAGGCTGTCGCCGATCGAGCGCTCGACCACCTGCACGCCGCGCTTCCAGCGCGGGCGGTTCTCGGTGGTGCCCATCAGCACCGTGCCGTTGAACGCGAAGTTGGCGTCGACGAACTCCTTGCTCAGGTAGGGCGCGAACGAGATCAGCAGCCGCGTCTTCGCGTACGCCTTCCAGGTGGCGAGCGGCTGCGACTGCAGCAGCGCGCTCATGCCCTTGAAGTAGCTCGGCTGGCGCACGATCACGTCGGGGGTCCGGCCGGCGATGCCGGTCTCGGCGAGCCAGGCCCTCCAATCCAGGCTCGGTGCCAGCTTGGCCAGGTCTTTCTGCGGCACCGGGTTGTAGCTCTTGACCGCGTCGCGGTTCTCGACGCGCGTCCACTGCACGCGGGCGAGCTCGGTTTCGAGCGCCAGCACGGCACGCGCGCTGGCCTCGGTGTTCTTCTCGCCGGCCAGGGCCAGCAGCCTGGCGACCAGCTCGACGTACTTGGCGCGCGCCTCCTTGAAGCGGGTGTCGTCTTCCTTCAGGTAGTAGTCGCGGTCGGGCAGGCCCAGGCCGCCCTGGAACAGGTAGGTGACGTAGCGGGTGGAGTCCTTCGCGTCCTGGTCGATCTCGGCGTTCACCACCGAGGCGACGCCGAGTCGGCCATGGCGCGCCATCAGCACGCTGAGCTGCTTGCGGGTGCGCACCGCGTCGATCACCGCCAGTTCGCCGGCCAGCGGCCTGGCGCCGAGCTTCTCGAGGGTGGCCTCGTCCATGAAGCTCGCGTACAGGTCGCCGATCTTCTTCGCGTCGGGGTCGCTGCCGTCCTTGGCCCCGTCCTCGATCAGGCCGCGCAGCTTCTGCTGGGTCGATTCCTGGATGCTTTCGAAGGCGCCGATGTAGGCCTTGTCGGCCGGCATCGGCGTGTCGCGCAGCCACGCGCCGTTCATGTGCCGGAACAGGTCGTCCTGCGGACGCACCGCGGTGTCCATGCCGCTGCGGTCGATGCCGGAGCGCGGGGCGGCCGTTTGCGCAGGGGCGACGCCGGCAAAGGTGGCGCAGAGCGCCGCGACGGCAAGAAGGCGTGAGGGGAGATGCAAGTGAGGCTCCTGGCGGCCGTGTGGACCGCGGTGGTCGAGGGGGGCGCCTGATCGGCGCTGCCGTACTCTACAGGCGCCCCACCCCGTCGGGCCTCACGGTGCGACGGACAGCAGGATGGCGTGCGCGCGCTGCAATTCCGTGCCGCTGAAGCGCCGGGCCAGCTCGTCCAGCCCGGCCTGGCGGCGCTGCGGTGCCGACAGCTCGGGGCGCTGCGCGATGGCCTGCAGCGCGGCGCGGGCGTCGGCCAGCTGCTGCTCCCATTGCGCCCAGGCGGCGTCTTCGGCGCGCAGGCGCTCGGCGCCGTCGGCGCCGAACTGCGCGGCGCGGGCGGCCTGCAGCTCGGGCGTCTGCTGGGC